>JAYNYK010000015.1:0-39961 GCA_038102985.1 Halieaceae bacterium | reverse complement strand
CGTCATCGTGTAGCAACGTCGCAGTGTGGATGAACTCCACCACGGCGGCGAATCGGATATGACCGGGTTCGATGCCCCCAAGGGCCTTGGCAGACAGCAGCACTAGCAGCGGTCGCATGCGTTTACCGCCGGCCTGTACGATGTGGTGGCCAATACTTTCCACCATGTCGACGTCAGACTCGAGCATGGACACGATGACCTCATCGACCTGGGCGAATTCCGCTGCAACACCCGCTTTTATGGCGACATCCACTACTCATCCCCCTTCCGCCGCGCAGTATAGGGCGCCGCGAGCGAAGCCGCCACGTTGGGACGCGATAGCCCCAAGGGATGGCGAAATAGGCGCTGAACGCGGAAAGTGGACCCAGAATATGCACACTTGCGCTCTCAAGGCTGAAAGCGTATCTTTCGCGCCCTTGATCTGACGATACGGTCAGGTTTCGGTGCCTGAACTCTGCCCCGCCTTGGCGGTTCTATGCGAGCAGGCTAACTGAGAGGAAAAGTGATGTACGCAGTGATTGAGAGCGGTGGCAAGCAGCATCGCGTGGAGGAAGGCGAGCAGCTTAAGCTCGAGAAAATCGAGGCGGCGACAGGTGAAACCATCGAGTTCGATCAGGTACTGATGGTAGGCGCTGGTAGCGACGTCAAAATTGGTGCTCCGCTGGTAGAGGGTGGCAGGGTAACGGCAGAGGTCGTCTCCCACGGTCGCCACGACAAGATTCGCATCGTGAAGTTCAACCGACGTAAGCATTACCGCAAGGAGACGGGCCACCGTCAGTGGTATACCGAGGTCAAAATCACTGCGATAACCGGCTGATAGGAGGACGCATTCATGGCACACAAAAAAGCAGGCGGCAGTACCCGAAACGGTCGAGACTCAGAGAGTAAACGCCTCGGGGTTAAGGCATTCGGTGGCCAAGCGGTGTCTGCAGGCAGCATCATCGTTCGCCAGCGCGGAACCCGTTTCCACGCCGCAGAAAATGTCAGAGTGGGTAAAGATCACACGCTCTATGCCACGGCAGACGGCACAGTGGAGTTTTTCAGTGGTGGCCCGCAAAATCGCAAGCAGGTCCGTATCTTGACGGCCTGAGCCCAGCGGCCAGTGATTCGAAAAACCTCGTCAGCTGGCGAGGTTTTTTTTTGCCAGGACAGAGCAACGCATGAAATTTGTTGACGAAGCCACAATAGAAGTCACCGCGGGGAAGGGTGGTAATGGCTGTGTCAGTTTTCGCCGCGAGAAATATGTGCCCAAAGGCGGGCCCGATGGTGGCGACGGCGGCGACGGTGGGTCGGTCTTTATTGAGGGCGATGATTCGCTCAACACCATGATTGATTATCGTTACACCCGACGTTTTCGCGCTGACAATGGTGAGGCGGGGCGCGGCCGGAACTGCTCCGGCAAATCGGGTGCCGACCTGGTGCTGCCTGTGCCCCTCGGCACTACTGTCCTCGACGAGGCTTCGGGCGAAGTCCTCGGCGATATTCGTGAGGCCGGTGACCGACTTTTGGTTGCCCAAGGCGGTTTTCACGGCCTTGGCAATACGCGCTACAAATCCAGCATTAATCGCGCGCCGCGACAGAGCTCTCCGGGAACGGAGGGGGAATCCCGTCAACTCAAGCTCGAGCTCAAAGTGCTGGCAGATGTCGGCCTGCTGGGTCTACCCAATGCCGGTAAGTCGACGCTGATTAGCGCGATATCTGCGGCTACGCCCAAGGTAGCGGATTACCCCTTTACCACCTTGATCCCCAATTTGGGGGTGGTCAGGGTCGATGCACATCGCTCGTTCGTTATGGCGGATATCCCGGGTCTGATAGAGGGTGCTTCAGAGGGTGCAGGGCTTGGCATCCGCTTTCTTAAGCATTTGACGCGTAATCGCGTTTTGCTTCACCTGGTGGATGTGGCGCCCCTCGATGGCAGTGATCCGGCCCAGACAGCGCGCGCTGTGATCCGCGAGCTTGAGGCTTTTAGCCCCACGCTGGCGCAACGGCCCCGCTGGTTGGTACTGAACAAAACGGATCTGATCGATAAGGCAACACTCGCGGAGGTTCGTGACGGGATTGTGTCGGCGCTAGCCTGGGAAGGGCCTGTTTATGCTGTGTCGGCAGTAGCGGGCCATGGCACTGAACGCCTGTGCGGCGATCTCATGACCTATCTCGAGGAGCAGCAAGCGCTTTTCCGTGATGACCCGGACGCAGCGGCGGATGAGCAGGTTGCTCAGGAGCGAATGCAGCAGGAGGCGCGTGACCGCATCGCCGCTTTACAAAATGCGCGCGCCGAAGCGCGGCGAGCCAGAGCCGAAGATGCCGCGGCAGATGACGATGAGGATGTTGCGGTGGAGTACCGGCATTGAGCGCGTCTGATGTTCAGTCTGACCGGGGTCGCCTGGTGGCAGCGCGCCGCTGGGTGGTCAAGGTGGGCAGCGCATTGCTTACCAATGATGGTCGCGGCCTCGACGTCTCTGTGGTTCGGTCATTGGCCGACCAGTTAGTGGCACTTCGTGAAACGGGTAGCGACGTCGTTTTGGTATCGAGCGGTGCGATTGCTGCAGGGCTCGTGCGGCTCAACTTGACGGAAAGGCCGCACGAGGTGCACCTCTCTCAGGCAGCGGCTGCGGTGGGCCAGTCAGCGCTGGTGCGTGCCTACGAGGAGTATCTCAGTCCTCATGGTGTAACCAGTGCACAGATTCTGCTGAGTCATGCGGATATCAGGGCCAGAGATCGGTACCTGAATGCCCGAAGCACCCTGAGCACACTGCTCGGTATGGGGGTGCTGCCGATCGTTAACGAGAATGACACCGTGGTCACCGATGAAATTCGTCTGGGTGATAACGACACGCTCGGGGCACTGGTGGCTAATCTGGTGGATGCTGATGTGCTGCTGATTCTGACTGATCAAGACGGGTTAATGGACCAGGATCCGCGACAGGTGGCGAGTGCCCGGGTTATCGCCTCTGCAGATGTCCACGATGCCAAACTGGATGCGATGGCGGGCCCCGGTGGTGCATTGGGGCGCGGCGGCATGGCAACTAAACTCAGTGCCGCGCGGCTCGCTGCTCGCTCCGGTACCGGTACGGTCATTGCCAACGGACGGGTGCCTGACGCTATCAGTCGCGTCGCTGCAGGCGAGACGCTCGGCACGTTTTTACAGACACAACGTCGGCCGCAGAGCGCCCGCAAACAATGGTTAGCGAGTCTTTTGCATGCGCAGGGCCAACTGTTCCTAGATGACGGCGCTGTCAGAGGGGTTGTCGAGCAGGGTCGATCGCTTCTCCCCATTGGTATCACCGCGGTATCGGGAGAGTTTGAGCGCGGTGACTTGGTCAGCTGTGTCGATGGCCAGGGTAGAGAACGGGCGCGAGGGTTAGCGAACTACAGCAGCGTTGAGGCCCACGCTTTGATGGGCAAAGCATCGGCACAAATCGAGGCGACTCTGGGTTATTGCGGAGAGGAAGAAATGATCCATCGTGACAACCTGGTGGCGAGTTAGCGTGATGTCAGGTCCATCGCTTCTACTGTTTTATGGCGGTTGCCTGTTTGTCGCATCGCTTTTTGGGAGTTGGTTGCCGCGGCAGATGGCAATGACCCATACCCGCACTCAAATGGTACTGAGTATGGTGTCTGGTCTAATGCTCGGCGTCGCTTTGTTGCATCTGATTCCCCACAGTGTTGCTGCGGCGTCGTATGAGATTGACAGCGTCATGGCCTGGACTCTGGCGGGTCTCATCTTCATGTTGATGATGCTGAGACTATTTCATTTTCACCAGCATGACTTTGGTGATGCAGCGGACGACTGTGAAATCACTTCTCTCGACGCACATCATCATGCCCATGCCCATGACCACGCGCACCCGCCTGAGCGGGCCTTGGGCGCGCTGGGACTATTCTTTGGTTTGTGCGTTCATACGGTGATCGACGGCATTGCTCTGGGCGCGGTGCTGCACGCGGATGAGGCACTACCTTTGGCCGGTGCTGGTGTTTTCATGGCGATCTTACTGCACAAGCCACTGGACGCCCTCTCGATTGAGACGGTGATGACGACGGGGGGATTGCCTTCCTCTGCAAGGTGGTGGGCAGCCGTGTGTTTTGCGCTCCTCTGCCCTGGTGCGGCCCTGGGTTTCTATTTGGGTTTGGCTCCGCTGATCTCCAGCGTGGGGTTGCCCGCAGTCCTCGCGTTTGCTGCCGGCGCATTCATCTGTATTGCGTTGGGGGATCTGTTACCTGAAGTCCAGTTTCACAGCCACGACCGTATTCGCCTGACGGCACTTTTTCTTTTGGGTGTGGGGCTGGCTGTCGCCATCGGCTGGCTTGAGCCTGCGCACTGACAGACCTTATTCGGGTGCGTTCATTTGGCGCGCCAAGCGCGCGCTGGTCTGACGATCGATCGGTCGATCCAGCCACCCGGTCACCTCCGCCGCGACCAGATCAGTGAGTGCCGCAATATGACTCGGTTCAGCGTTCAGACAGGGAATATATTCATAGCGGGAGCCACCCGCCTCCATAAAGGTATCCCGGTTTTCCATACCGATTTCTTCAATGGTTTCCAGGCAGTCGGCTGAAAAGCCCGGACATACCACCTGCACGGCGCCCACACCCTGCTCAGGTAGTGCTCGCAACGTCTCATCTGTATAGGGCTGTAGCCATTCTTCTCGCCCGAATCGTGACTGAAATGTCGTAATCATCTCGGCGTTGCCGAGGCCGAGCTGTTCTCCAATCAGGCGGGAGGTTTTATGGCATTGGCAGTGGTAGGGGTCGCCCTCGGTCAGATAGCGCTTGGGCATGCCATGGTAGGAGAGGATCAGCTTGTCGGCGCGCCCATGGATGCGCCAGTGTGCTTCGATACTCTTGGCCACCGCGTCAATGTACCCGGGGGCGTCGTGATAGGAGCTGACAAAGCGCAGTGACGGGAGCCATCTTCGATGCGTCAGCGCGCTACTGACCTCATCATAAGTGGAGCCTGTTGTGGGTCCACCGTACTGAGGGTAGAGCGGCAGGACAACCAGCTGCTCCATTCCTGCCTCGAACATCTCATCGAGTACCCCGTGGATCGCCGGAGCGCCATAGCGCATGGCGCCGCGCACAATGAAGCGGTCGCCAAAGCGGGATAAAAGGCTTTGTTCGACCCCCGCCACTTGATCCTCAAGGTGCATCAATAAGGGCGAGCCGCGCTCGGTCCATACGGCCTGATAGGCCTCGGCTGAGCGCTTTGGCCGCGTATTGAGAATGATGCCATTTAAGATAAGCCACCAGATGGGGCGTGGCACTTCAACAACACGGGGATCCCATAGAAACTGCTTGAGATAAGGGCGCAGCGCTTTGGCTGTTGGTGCTTCAGGGGTGCCCAAGTTGGTCAGCAGCACACCGATACGGGGTTCTGATGTGTGTTGATAATCGGACTGGCCGACATATTTCATACGGGGTTCCAGAGCGCCATGCATGTTGATCACCTTGTCTTTGCGACAGGTGATCTGGGGTGTCAGTGTATCTTATACGTCAATTGACTCTGGGCTGATCAATGCGTACAAACGGAGTCCGTTCGGGTATGCGTTACCCTTTTTTTACGCCACAGGGTGGACAGATGAGCCTCGATTTTGACAGCGCCCGGCTACCGAATCCAAATCTCTCTGAGGAACATATTGCCTGGAGAGCGGCACTGCGGCGGTTCGTTGATGCCGAGATACTGCCTTACGCCGAGGATTGGGATGAGGCGGGCGCCATACCTGATGCCCTCTGGCCCAAGGCCGCTGCCGTTGGTCTCTTGGGTTTGGGCTATCCGGAACAGTTCGGCGGGGTCCCCGCCGATAGCTGGCATTCGTGGATCGTCAATGAGGAATTGTCTCGGGTCGGCGTCGGTGGGGTATCCGCGTCACTGATGGTTCATGGCATCGGTTTGCCCCCGGTGCTCAACTGGGGGCCTGAGTGGATGCAGGCAGCCGTTGCGCCGCCGGTCCTGCGGGGAGAAAAGTGGATCTCGCTGGGCATCACGGAGCCCGGGGGTGGGTCGGACGTGGCAAACCTTGCTACGCAGGCTGTGAGGGATGGCGACCATTATGTTGTGTCGGGTAGCAAAACCTATATCACGGGAGGCATGCGCGCTAATTGGGTATCAACCGCGGTGCGCACGGGGGGCGACGGCGCTGGTGGCGTTTCGATGCTACTCATACCGACTGACGCCGGGGGGTTTTCGCGAACGCCCCTTGACCGCAAGATGGGCTGGTGGGCCTCCGATACCGCAACCTTGTATTTTGACGAGGTCCGCGTGCCCGTGAGTCACCTGATTGGGCGCGAAAATGAAGGTTTTAAGGTCATCATGACAAACTTCAACGATGAGCGTATGGGAATGGCAGCGGCAATGGAGGCGTACGGTCGCGTTTGTCTTGAAGAGGCGGTGGCTTGGGCGCAGGAGCGGAAAACTTTTGGCAAGCGTCTCGCGGACCACCAGGTTATTCGACACAAAATAGCGCAAATGAAGCAGCAGCTGAACGCAACGCAGGCCTATATTCGATGCTGCTACGAATCGATTGAGGCCGGTACGCCCAACCCGGGTGATATTGCCCTGCTCAAGGTACAGGCGAGCGAGGTGATGGAGTTTTGCGCCCGGGAAGCCATGCAGATTCTGGGAGGCCTAGGCTACATGCGCGGCAGTCGTGTTGAGCGGATTTATCGCGAGGTGCGAGTGAATGCGATTGGCGGAGGCTCGGAAGAAATCATGAGGGATTTAGCCTCCCGCCAATACGGCCTCTGAGCAACGCGGCACAGCGGCTTTCGGATAGTATCGAGCGTGTTGCCCAATGCCTGCATCAGGGATGGGTGGGCAGATGCCCGGCCGACCATGGCGGAGCGCAGGGTTTTACCGTGCCAAAGCGGTGATTAAATGGATTGCGACAGCGCTGCCGACTGGATGGCGCGCAGGAGAACGGAGATGACAGATAACAAAGCGGCCTTAAAGGCATTTCGGGAGGACGTCTCTGCTTGGATGGCTGAAAACGTGCCCGCTGACCCGGGGTTTCTTTTACCCCTGACCTTTCTTGAGGTAGGCACCGAGCAGCAGCTCGATTTTTTACGAGAGTGGCAGCATAAGCTCTGGAGCGCCGGTTATTTGGGCATGCATTGGCCAACGGAGTTCGGGGGCCAAGGTGCTGATCCCGCCTATCAGTTTGTTGTCGACAGGGAGTTGGGTCGCCACAACGCACCGATCATCTTCAATACTATTGGACTCAATTGGGTGGGTCCCCTGCTATTGGATATGGGCACGGATGAAGAAAAAGCGAAATACATCAAGAATATTCTGTCCGCCGAAGAGATCTGGTGCCAGGGATTCTCGGAGCCTGATCATGGCTCTGATCTGGGCGCTGTCCAGACCCGCGCTGTCAAGGACGGCGATGAGTATGTCGTAAACGGGTCCAAGATCTGGACCACGCTGGGCAACTACGCAGACCACATGATCTTGTTGGCGCGAACCAACCCTGAGGCAGAGCGCAAGTATGACGGCCTGTCGTTCTTCCTGTCGCCGATGAAGGTAGCGGGTATAGAAGCCCACCCGATCCGCAAGGTCACGGGCGAATACGGCTTCAACCAGACGTTCTTCACGGATGCACGGATTCCGGCGAGTTGCCTGATGGGCGAGGAAGGCGGTGGTTGGTCGGTGGCCATGAAGACGCTGGAGTACGAGCGAGGTGTGACTGCGGGGCAGGCCAGCGGACATTGGGGAGTGACCATTCAGGTCGATGACATGATTGATGAGTTACGTGCTCTGGAGAACGATGGTGAAGCGCTATTGTCCGACCCCATTGTTCGCGATGATTTGGTCGGTTTTATTATGGAGGCCAAGGCCTTGTCTTTGTCAGCGCGACGAATGGCGGTGCCGGCGCTCAATACCGATTACCCGATGGGTCTGGCGCTGTCCGTCAAGTATCGCGGTACCGAGTACGAACGGCGCATGAAACAGTACACCGCCAGCAAACAGGGTGCCCGTAGTGCATTGTATGTGGGTGACGCTGACGCTGTGCGCGGCGGGTTTTGGCAGCGAGCCTACTTCAGTAATTTTGGCGCCACCATCGGGGGGGGAACCACCCAGGTGCAGGCCAACATTATTGCCGAGCATGTGCTCGGCTTGCCGAAATAAGGGGGCCGCAGATGTCAATCACACTGAATGTGGCGATCTCCCTCAGCGACGAGCAGGGCATGCTGTTGGATGTCGCCCGCGGATTTGTAAGGGATCAAGCGCCTATTGAGGCGGTGCGCGCGCAACTCGAAACGGAAACGGGGTACGACGCGAATATTTGGCGAGCCATGGTTGAAATGGGCTGGACCGGGATATCACTGCCCGATGCGGTAGGGGGCGCCGGCATGGGTGTTGGGTCAGCGGTTCCCGTCTTCGATGCGCTGGGCGGTGGTCTGCTCGGCACGCCGCTCTTGAGCACGACCATAGCGGGCCAGTTGCTCTGGCGCGCAGCCGGTGAAAAAGCTACAGACTGGTTGGGCCGGCTCTGTAACGGTGAAATCGGGACCGTCGCCCTCCTTGATCATGCCGATTGGGGCGTGGCCAATACGGGGGTCGCGCTGGATACTGACGGTACGCTGAGCGGGCGGAAACGCTTTGTTGCCGATGCCCAAGTGGCTGACCTGTTTGTGGTGGTGGCCAACGAGAGCGGTACGCCGGTGCTCGCGTTGGTAGAGACCAGTGCGCTCGCCCCCGGAGCCTTGTCGGCGAATGTGTTGATTGATTTGACCAAGCGCGCTGCCAATGTCGACTTTACTGGCGCCAAACCGGCGCTTGTTGTCCGCGGGGAGACAGTCGCGAGGGCCTTGCGGGACACGCTTTTGTTGGGTGCCTTATTGACGGCCGCGGAGACCACCGGCGCTGCCGGCAGGTGTTTGTCCAGCATTACTGAATACCTCAAGACCCGCAAACAGTTTGGAAAGCTGATCGGTTCCTATCAGGCCCTCAAACATCCCACCGTCGATATTTATGTGGGGATGGAAAATGCGCGTTCTTTTGTCTACCACGGGGCTACGATCGTGTCTGACGAGGTCTTGTCTCGCGATGCCGAAGTGGCGTGCCGAATGGCCAAGGTTGCGGCTGATGATGCCATGGTTTACGCCGGAGACAGGGCCGTCCAGTTCCACGGTGGTTTTGGCTTTACCTGGGAATGCGACTCAACCCTGTTCATCCGGCGTGCGCAATGGGCGCAACAAATGTATGGCGGCGCGATCCATCATCGCAAGCGATTGGCAGCACTGCTATTGGATGAGGAGGGCAGCACCTGACCCGGTAGGCCCGTCGCGCTAGATTGCGGGTAAATGCGCCCCAAGAAAGCGCAGTAGATTGCCACCCATGACGGCTCGAATCTCCGCCTCGGTAAAATTGGCGTCGAGCAGCGCCTGGGTCAGATGGGGAAGTTGGGCCGCGTTGATGGGCGTAGTGACAGAACCGTCCCAGTCGGATCCGAGAGCGATGTGTTCCAATCCAAAGCGATCGATGCCGTAGCGAATAGCGCCGGCGATCGCGTGAATATCCTCACCACAGGTCACATCTGCCCAGAATCCGACACCGATCAAACCTCCCGCTGCGGTGATCATCTCCATGGTTTCGTCACTGATGTTTCTGGGGCTGGGGCAGTGCCCCTGAAAGCCAGTGTGACTCACTATTAGAGCGGCACCGTTGGTGGTTGCCAACGTGTCGCGCACCGTGGCTTCGCTGCTGTGGGCCACGTCGATCATGACATTCAACGCTCGCATCTTGGTGACGGCGTCGCGACCAAAGGGGGTGAGGCCGCTTTGGGATTCGCCATGTAACGAGCCACCCAGCCGATTATCGAAAAAGTGTTGCAGACTCATCATACGAAAGCCGGCGGCGTAAAGCCGGTCGATATTCCCCAGATCGCCGTCGAGGGCGTGGGAGCCCTCCGTTCCCAAGAGAGCGCCAATTACGCGGTTGTCGGCTTGACGCTGGGCGACCAGCGTATTCAGGTCGGTTTGCGACCGGATTAGCGTGAGTTGCGGGTGCTGTTGCGCGGCGGCGTGGACCCGCTCGGCCTGCAGCATGGCGCGTGCAAACAAGCTGGTTTGTGTTGCGGCGGGCCAGCGTTGTGCCAGCGCGAGTAGGGTGATGTTGTCGGGCGCGTCACTGGCGTTGCGGTCGTAATTCTGACCTCTGGGTGATTTGGTGACAGTAGTGAACATTTGCAGGGCGGCACCGCCCTCAAGCAACATGGGCACATCCACGTGACCATGACGGTTTTGCCCCAGTAGGTCTTTTCCCCACAGGGCGGAATCCGCGTGCAGGTCGCCGACAATAAGCGATCTGTGCAGCGCAATGGCTGCGTCCGTGGGGGTTCGACCCGGGTCACCCAGGACCCGATTGGAAGCACGATCTACCCACTGGGGACCGAGGCCGAAAAAGGCCCCCGTCAGCGTTATCGACAAGAACGCCAGGAGCGTGAGACATCGCTTCAGCCATTCCATAGTCGCTCTCCCGAGAAAACGTGTAGGCCTTTGTGAGTCTGTCCGTTTTGTGGCGGGTGGGCAACTGGTCTGGGCACCAAACTCACCCGTACCTACGTTTATGAACCCCAAGGTCGGCATCCTTATTCTCGGGGACCAGTTGAGTTGGCACCATCCTGTGCTTGCCGATGCGGATCCCCGCGACGTCGTCGTTATCCTCGCGGAGGTGGCCGAGGAAGCGACCTACGTGCGACACAACCGACACAAAATCGCGCTGATATTCAGCGCTATGCGGCATTTTGCCCAGGCGCTGGAGGCCCGCGGCTTTACGGTCCAGTACTACCGATTGCAGGACGGCGTGCCCTCCCTGCTGGCGGCCTGTCAGCGTGCCCATGACACCTGGTCTTTTTCTACGCTCCACATCTGTGAGCCGGGAGAGTTCCGTTTGCTCGAGCAGATGTCTGACTGGAGCCAACAATTGGGGTTGCCTGTCTCCTTGCATGAGGACACCCGGTTTTTGTCTTCCCGGGCCGACTTTGCCGATTGGGCTCAAGGTCGAAAACAGCTGCGTATGGAGTACTTCTATCGCGAGATGCGCAAGCGTTACCAATTGCTAATGGAGGGCAATCAGCCAGAGGGCGGCAAGTGGAATTACGATGCCGATAACCGGCAAGGTTGGCGCGGCCAAACCGAGATTCCGGAACGACCCACCCCCGCCATGGACGCATTGACCCAAGAGGTGATAACCGAGGTAGCGGCGGCCTTCCCGGACAACCCCGGCAATTTGTCCACATTCCGTTGGGCGGTAACAACAGAAGCGGCCGAGCAGGAGTTGGATTGGTTCTGTGAGCACGCACTGCCTTTCTTCGGCACCTATCAGGATGCACTGGCGGAAGCCTCACCGTGGCTGTTCCACGGCCTGATATCGATGTATCTCAACTGTGGTCTGCTGGAGCCTCTGCCGGTGTGTGAGCGGGTGGAAGCCGAGTACCGACGCGGGCACTGCAGTCTCGCGGCGGCCGAGGGATTTATCCGTCAGGTATTGGGTTGGCGGGAGTACGTGCGTGGGCTTTACTGGCTCCATATGCCTGAGTATCGGCAACGTAACGCCCTGGCCGCGACGCGACCGCTACCCGAGTGGTTCTGGACTGGCGAGACACAGATGCGTTGCCTGTCCCAAGCACTGAGACAATCGCTGGATCTGGGTTACGCCCACCATATTCAGCGGCTCATGGTGATTGGCAACTTCGCCTTGCTTGCCGGGCTCGATATTGAGGCAGTCTGCGATTGGTATCTGGCGGTTTATCTCGATGCCTTTGAGTGGGTGGAGTTACCCAATACGCTCGGCATGGCATTGTTTGCAGACGGCGGAATTATGGCGTCCAAGCCCTATGCCGCCAGCGGGAAATATATCCAGAAGCAGGGCGACCACTGCAAATCTTGCCCCTATGACCCCAAGCAGGCCACCGGGGAGGGCGCCTGTCCCTACAACAGCTTGTACTGGCACTTTATTGATCGGCATGCCGAATTGCTGAGCCAGAACCCGCGTATGGGCTTGATCATGGGCGGCTGGAGAAAGCGGTCGTCAGGCGACCGAGAGGTGCTTGTTAGGTGGGGTGATCAGATGCTGGAGCAACTGGCGTCCCTGTAGCTTCGGAGTGAATGGCGGTAATCACGATTTCCGCTGCCGCTGCCCGCTGCAGCGCCGCGAGCAATAAACGATCTGATCCCACTGATGTTTCCAGCGCGCCCGCCAGGTAAACGGCCGTTCGCAGACTGGGCAAATCTTGGTAGGCAAGTCAGACTTTTTCCGCTGAGCCATCAGCAGGGCCCCGTTATGGGCCAATCTGCTCCGTCCACCACATGCGCCGGTTGCGCTGGACGGAACCCTCTCCACTTTAGCGTGAAGGTGTCGTCCGGGTCATATTGTGCGGCCTGTTTGGCCAGATTGAAGTGCCGACCACCTCGGGGATCAGAGCCGACACCCGCGATGTACTGCCAGTTGCCGTAGTTACTGCCTACGTCATAGTCAATGAGTTGCTGCTCAAAGAACGCTGCACCGTATCGCCAGTCGAGACCGAGCTCATTGATGAGACACGATGCCGCGATCTGGCGGCCCCGGTTACTCATCCAGCCGGTGGCCACAAGTTGTCTCATGAGTGCGTTAACAAGGGGGTAGTCGGTGTCGCCGGCGCACCAGCGGGCAAAGTGGCGGGGCTCGAAGGTGGTCAGCAGTCGTCGGCCGGAGCGACCACTTTGACGAAAAAGGGATTGGCCATCGATCACGGCGCGCCAGTGAAAGAACTCCCGCCAGAGCAGCTCAAAGTAAAGCCAGTAAGTGGATTCATTGGCGAGGTGTTCACGCTCGTACCGAAAGATGGCGTGGCCCACGGTGCGCGCAGAGAGCGCCCCGGTAGCGAGCCAGGGAGAGAGCGTGCTGGAGCCACCCAGACCATCAAGGTCATTGCGTGTTTGCTTGTACTCTGCAATCCCATGGGTCTGAAAAAGAAATTGATCCAAACGTCGCAGCCCGGCAGTGGCGCCGCCGGGTAGCGGCAGGCCCGGGTGTGGTGAGGCTGTTGGCGCCGGAATCGCGTCAAATTGGGCTGATGGCGGGGGTGGCAGGGAGCTCGGTGCCGGAATAGGGCGACTGATATTCAGCCCCTCGACCTTACGACGAAAAGGCGAAAAAGTGTTGGGCATCTCCTCCACATCAAAAGAAAACTGCTCGGCATCGAAAAGCCTGTTACCGCGGAATAGGGTAAGCGTGGCGGGTAGCTTTTTCTCCAGAAAGGCAATCGCTTGTGACTCGTGCCAGCCCGGCGTAAAACTGGTGGTGACGTGGTCAATGCTGAAGCGGTCCACGATATTGGCCAGGACCAGTTCTGGAGAGCCCTCGAGGACCATTAGATCCTGACCCAATGTTTGCAGCTGTTCCTTTAGTTCCTGCAAAGACTCCCGCAGAAAACGGTCTCGCTGAGGACCGAGACCGATTAGGTTGCACCAGGGCCTGGGTTTTGGCATCAGGTAGACGCAGAGGAGCGAGTCTGCGTTCTGGGCGCTGGCCAGTGCGGGATTGTCCGCCAAGCGCAGATCGGTTTGAAACCAGTGGAGTTGGCGCATGGTGGCTCATCCAGCGGGGCGTATTCTGGTGTACGCTGGCCCGCAACTCACGGATCGGCGGTGACGCAATAGTGCCCAGCTTCATTGCGCACTGTCGTTGCGCCACTTTTAACGGGTAACAGCCTTGGGCATGATTGAATCCAATCCTTCACTGGCCTCATTAATCGAGTCGGCCTCTGCTGCCCTGAAAGCGCTTTCGGGAAAGGCTCCCCGATGGCAGGCGGCGGCGCCGGGGCGGGTCAATCTCATTGGCGAACATACCGATTACAACGGGGGCTGGGTGCTCCCGATGGCGATCGATCGTTACACCGCAATTACAGCCGCACCTGGTGTGCCCGGGCGGATCCGGGTGCGCAGTTTGGCGGTCTCCGAGGTGAGCAGTCTGTCACTTGACCAGTTGCACACGCCCCATAGCGACGCCTGGATGCGCTATGTTCAGGGTGTGGTCGCCCAGTACGCCCGGCGCGGTGTGCGGTGCCCTGCCCTCGACGTCGCTGTCGCATCGAGTGTCCCGCCGGGAGGCGGCTTATCCAGCAGTGCAGCGCTTGAATTGGCGATGGCGCACTTATTGGAGGCAGTGACAGGGCAGACGGTGACCCCAAGTGAGCGAATTCAGGCCTGCGTTCAGGCGGAGCGTGAGATGGCGGGTGTCCCGTGCGGGACGATGGATCAGACCGTGGTCGAGTTGGCAGAGGCCGGGCACGCGCTCCTGCTCGATTGCGCGGATCAGACGGCGCGGCAAGTCCCTTTTGATCCGCAGGCGGCGGCACTGCTGGTGATTGACTCTGGTGTTTCTCATGCGCTTGCAGAGGGCGCTTATGCCCAGAGGCGAGCTGATTGTGAGAACGCCAGCGCCCTACTGGGTGTGAATACGCTCCGCGAAGTGAGCTACGACCAACTGGCGCGGTTGGAGGATGATGCGCTCCTGCATCGGCGGGTCACCCACGTAGTCTCGGAAAACGAACGGGTTCATGAGGCGGTGGTAGCAATCGACCAAGGCCAATGGAAGCGGCTGGGGATACTGATGACGGCCAGTCATGAATCTTTGCGGGATAACTACGAGGTGTCCTGCTCGGAGCTTGATCTGCTGGTCGCACTCTCCGCGGCCGAGCAAGGGGTTTACGGTGCCAGAATGACCGGCGGTGGATTTGGTGGTTGTGTCATTGTGTTGGTCGAAGCCGACCGCCTTGAGGCAGTGACTGATGGCATCAGTGGCCAGTACGAAGAACGCGTTGGTTGGCGACCCCGGTGTTATCGTGTTCAGGCCAGTGCCGGCGCCCGCGAGATCTGCACCGCCCTATGACCGATTCGCTGTTACAACGCTCCCATCGCCGTCGCAATGCGTTGACGGGGGAGTGGGTCATGGTCTCGCCTCAGCGCGCACAGCGCCCCTGGCAGGGTGAGGAGAGCCCCGCCACAGAAGACGCAGAGATGACTTACGACCCCCACTGCTATCTCTGTCCGGGCAATACCCGCGTGAATGGCGAGGTGAATGCCCCCTACACATCTCCGTGGGCCTTCGAAAATGATTTTCCCGCCGTAGCGAGTGAATTTGAGCCAGAAATGGTCGATGCCACCGACGCTGGGGCGCTATCGACACTGTTCAAATCGGCGCCAGTTGTGGGTCGTTGCCGGGTGCTCTGCTACCACCCAAACCACAACACCACGCTGGCCAATATGACTGAGCAAGAGGCACTGGCGGTGGTGCAATTGTGGGCCTCGGAGGTTCGGACCCTGCGCCGAAGTCACCACTGGGTTCAGGTGTTTGAGAATCGGGGCGCGATGATGGGATGCTCCAATGCGCATCCTCATGGGCAGGTCTGGGCGGTGGATACCCTCCCCAACGAGGGAACCAAGGAACTGGCTCAGCAACGGACCTTTTTTGATAGGGAGCAGGTGACATTGTTAGAGGTCTACCGCGCTACAGAGGAGCAACTGGCAGAGCGGATCGTCATTCAGCAAGCAAATTGGACTGTGCTGGTGCCCTATTGGGCGACGTGGCCCTTCGAGACGCTCCTGCTACCGCGGCGTCAGATCGATCATCTTGATAAGTTGACCGAGAGCGAGCAAAGGTCTCTGGCGGGAGTGATCACCCGTTTGCTTCGCGGCTATGACACCCTGTTTGCTACGAGCTGCCCCTACACCATGGGCTGGCACGGCGCGCCGGGTGGCACGCCGGCGCCGTATTGGCAGCTCCATGCGCATTTTTATCCGCCGCTACTTCGCTCAGCGAGTGTGCGCAAACATATGGTGGGATATGAGATGCTGAGCGAGGCGCAGCGCGACCTGACTCCTGAAGCGGCTGCGGAAAAGCTCAGAAAAGCGCTGTGAGTCGAGGCTAGGTAAGAGCTGGAGTGAACAGGGGCATCGAGAGCCGGAGTAGAGAATGCGATGAAGGTATTGGTCACTGGCGGAGCAGGCTACATCGGCAGCGTCACGAGCGAGGTGCTGCTCACCCACGGCCACGATGTGGTGGTATTCGACAACCTGTCACAAGGGCATCGGGCGGCTGTGCCTGCGGCGGCCGAGTGGGTCAACGGCGACCTGTCGTCCCCCCAAGCGATCCGCGAGGCCATCGATCACCACCGGCCTGAGGCAGTGATGCACTTTGCGGCGCGATCTCTGGTCGGAGAATCCATGGACAAGCCCTTCGTTTATCTGCGGGATAACGTAGTGAGCGGACTCAATTTGCTGGAGGCCTGTGTCATGGGTGGGGTTGAGCGCTTTATCCTATCTTCGACGGCGAATTTGTTTGGAACCCCTACCGCCGCGGTGATTGATGAGCACGCTGCCATTGCACCCGGTAGCCCCTACGGTGAGTCCAAGTGGTCGCTCGAGCGGGCGCTCGACTGGTTGTCACAGACCAAGGGCCTGCGCTTCGCCAGTTTGCGTTACTTCAACGCCGCGGGCGCCAGTGAAGCGCGGGGCGAGCATCACACGCCAGAAACCCACCTGATACCGTTGGTTTTGCAGGTCGCGGCCGGGCAGCGTGAGCAAATCACGATCTTTGGTGACGACTACGACACGCCCGATGGCACCTGCATCCGCGACTACATCCACGTCGTGGATTTGGCTGAGGCGCATGTGCTGGCCTTGCAGGCGCTCGAACAGGGCAATCGGGTTTACAACCTGGGCAATGGTGAGGGTTTCAGCGTGCGGCAGGTGATTGAAACCGCGCGAGCGGTGACCGGTGCCGCCATTCCGGAGCGGATGGGTCAGCGGCGCGCGGGTGATCCGGCCCGATTGGTGGCATCCAGCGACCGGATTCGCAATGAGTTGGGATGGGCGCCGCGGTTTCCTGGTTTAGAGCAGATCATTGAAAGCGCCTGGCGCTGGCACCGGCGGCACCCTGACGGTTACACCGTTTGATTGCGCTGTCCCGGTGAGTGAGATCAATCAGATGGAGTAGGGCGCGACATTGGCTTTTGCGGTAGTCTGCCCGCCTCACAGTGTGGCGCAGGCACATTTTTTTTGCGCCCACTGATCATGACCACTTGCTTGAGAGGTAGCCCGTGCCCGCAATCGACTGTTTGTTTGATCCGTTCTCACTTAAGTCCCTGAGCATCGATAACCGTATCGTTATGGCGCCGATGACCCGAAACCAATCTCCAGACAACATCCCCAGCGAGGCCTCAGCCGAGTACTACCGGCGTCGCGCAGCGGGCGGTGTTGGGCTGATTATTACTGAGGGAACCTGCCCGAATCACATCGCCGCCAGCGGGTACGAGGACGTGCCTTACTTTCACGGCGAGGAGCGGCTGGCCGGGTGGAAGCAGGTGGTGGACGCGGTCCACCAAGAGGGTGGCAAGATAGCACCGCAGTTATGGCACTGTGGTGGAATGCGCAAACGGGGTGCGATGCCAGAAGGAGACGTTGATGGTTATACACCCTCAGGCATGAATGTCCCTGGCAAAGTGACGCGGCACGTGATGACCCAACAAGACATTGATGATGTCGTCCGCGCCTTTGCTGAAGGGGCTCGTGATGCGCAGAAACTGGGTTTTGATGCTGTGGAACTCCACGGCGCCCACGGTTATTTGATTGATCAGTTTTTTTGGGAAGGGACAAATCAGCGCACCGATAGCTACGGCGGTTCGATGTTGGCGCGCAGCCGCTTCGCGGTAGAGGTTATTGAGGCCTGTCGCACAGAGGTGGGCCCCGACTTTCCGCTGATTCTCCGCTGGTCGCAGTGGAAGCAACAGGATTTTACAGCGCGGCTAGCCCCCACACCGCAAGAACTGGAGGCATTTCTGAGGCCGCTGATTGATGCGGGGGTGGATGCTTTTCACTGTAGCCAGCGACGTTTCTGGGAACCCGAATTTGAGGGTTCGGACTTGAACCTGGCGGGGTGGGTCAAAAAGCTCACTGGCATGCCTACCATCACAGTGGGTAGCGTCAGCCTTGATCAGGACTTTATTACCCAGCCCGCAGAGGGCGAGGGAGCGTCAAGCGAGCCGGCATCGATCGACCGGCTGCTGGAGATGATGGATAGGGGCGACTTCGATCTCGTCGCTGTAGGGCGGGCGTTGATTGCCAATGCCAACTGGCCCAAGGTCGTTCGCTCGGGGGACACCACGGTTTTGCACGCCTATAGCAGGGACATGCTGGCGAGTTTGGATTGAGATCGAATAAACGCTCACAAGGAACGCAGTGCCAGTGAGCAAAAGAGAAATGCTCAACTGCCGCTGCAACGCTGAGTGAGCCTTGAGTCGGCCTCGAATGATGTCAACCGATTCATCACCAAACCTCTCGCCTCCCGGTGCCCGCACACTGGTGGTGATGACCGTCTTGGCGGTCTACATTTGCATGATCGACCGTATTGCGATCTCCATTGCCATTATTCCGATGGCCGAGGAGCACGGTTGGTCTTCGACCCAACAGGGCGCGGTGATGTCCGCCTTTTTTGTTGGATACCTGATACTGCAAATCCCAGCGGGCTATCTGTCTGATCGGTTTGGTGGCAAGTGGGTGCTCGGCCTTGGCGTCGTTTTCTGGTCGCTGTTTACGCTTCTGACACCCGCTGCGGCGATGCTGGGTATCACCGCGCTGCTCATTTGTCGATTCTTTATGGGGGTGGCTGAGTCGGTTACTTGGCCATCCATCTATGCGCTGTACTCCCAGTGGATTCACCCCGACCGACGCGCGTCTGCGGTCGGGCTCATGAATTCCGGTATTGCAGGGGGTAGCGTAATCGCCCTGATTTGCACGCCCTGGCTAATCCACGTGTGGTCCTGGCAAGGGGCTTTTTATCTCTATGGTTTCCTTGGCATCGTCTGGTTCGGTATCTGGATCTGCAGCGCGCGATCTAGGCCATCTCTGTTGCCGGCGTGGCAGTCGGCAACGGCCGCGTCTGAGGATACGCCCGATTCAGCGACCGCATTTGAGGCGTCTCAGGGCCACTATCCAAAGCTCACTATTCGCCGCATGGTGCGTTCTCGCGCAGTTTGGGCTATCGCCGTTGCCCATGTCTGTATCAATTGGTCGCTGTATCTCATCTTGTCCTGGTTCCCGACGTTTGTGAGTCAGGAACTCGGAGCCGATCTGCAGACGGCGGGCTTTCTCGCCCTTGCCCCAACCATGGTGTCACTGGTGATGGCGCCGACGGCAGGTCGGCTCTTTGACGGCTTGATTTCCCGAGGCTACCACCGGCGGATGGTGCGCCGCGCGATGCAGTCTGTGGCTTTTCTGGGAATTACCTTGGCAATGCTGGCGGTAACGCTGGCAGATTCTCTCATGGTCAGTGTGGCGGTAATCACGGTGAGTAACGCTCTAACGGCTTTCTCTATTGGTGGATTCGCTACCAACCACCTTGATATTGCGCCGAATCAATCAGGTCTGCTAATGGGCGTCACCAATACCTTGGCCGCGGTATCCTCAAGTCTGTCGGTATTTGTCTCGGGCTGGATTCTGGATATTGCCGGCGGTTGGGATGCGGTCTTCTATTTGGCGGCGGTTGTGTCGGTTTTTGGCGCCGTTGCCTATGCCACACTGGCAAATGTAGCGCGAGAATTCGATTGAGTTGCCTGACCTATGTGGTCGCGCCACAAAACTCATCGGAACCATTAATATAAATAATAGTTATTATTAAAAATATTTTTTAACCTTAATTTATTTTTCTAGCTTTTATAGGCGTTTGAGCCTCTATATCTCTAGGAGTTTCCTCTAATATGCGCCCCCACCCCGGGTTTTGGGGCGTCATTAACAGAGGAAAAAAGGATGAAAGGGCGTTTTAATTATTGGTTAAATAGTTTTGGGATATTTATTACTGCATATGCAAGCTTTTCAGTAATGATTTATACTATTGAGCGACTTGTGTAGGCGATTACCCGCCGTTTAGAGATCGGTCTGTGAGAGGGACATTGGCTCACATCTTCAACGGCAAGCACCGCTTTAAAGCGGCGAGCCACGCGGCGCTTGGTGTCCATAGCCCGATGTGCAGGGTAAAGTAAGGCTTTCTTGAGAGGCCGCGCACATGGTCAGCCTGTTAGGCATGCTGATTCTACTAAGCTTGGCGGTGTGGCTGTCGTCCAACCGCAGCGCTATTCGTTTTCGCACTGTTTTCCTTGCCTTTGGGCTTCAGGCGAGCATGGGTTTCTTTGCCCTGCACACCGAGTGGGGCATCGTTGCCTTGTCCGCGGCGTCAGAATACGTCGCGGCATTGCTGGGGTACAGCAGGGCTGGTATCACTTTCGTCTTCGGTGGTTTGGTCGAACCCTCCGCCTCATTGGGCTTCGTATTTGCGTTCAACGTGCTGCCTGTCGTGATTTTTTTCAGTTCCCTGATTGCGGTGCTGTACCACCTGCGCGTCATGCAATGGCTGATTCGTGTGATTGGGGGCGGGCTAAAAATGTTATTGCGAACTAGCCACACCGAGTCGCTTTCGGCCGCCGCGAATATTTTTGTTGGGCAGGCGGAGGCGCCCTTAGTCGTTCGCCCGTACCTCGCCGGCATGACCCGGTCCGAGCTGTTCGCGGTGATGGTGGGTGGTCTGGCCTCGATTGCGGGATCGGTGATGGCGGGCTATGTGGCGCTTGGCATCCCTTTGGAATATTTGTTGGCTGCCAGCTTTATGGCGGCGCCGGGCGGCTTGCTGATGGCCAAACTGCTGGAGCCTGAGAGTGAAAGTCCAATCGAACCCACCTCGGGGACGCCGCTCGCCAGTGAACAATATGTGAATGTGATTGATGCCGCAGCACGAGGCGCGATGAGTGGTTTGCAAATGGCGGGGGCCATTGGCGCCATGCTCCTCGCCTTTATCGGGCTTATCGCGATGGTGAATGGCTTGCTGGGAGCAGTGGGCAATGCCGTGGGATTCGAGCATCTCACACTCGAGTACCTGTTGGGCGCCCTGCTGCGACCCTTGGCGTGGACGTTGGGTGTTCCCTGGGAAGAGGCGCAGTTGGGGGGCAGTTTGATTGGCCAAAAATTTATTCTCAATGAGTTTGTGGCGTATGTGGCCTTTGGCGACGTGATGGATCAAGTCGCGCCAAACACACAAGCAATTATCATCTTCGCGTTGTGCGGATTCGCCAATCTCTCGTCCATCGCCATTTTGCTGGGTGGGTTGGGCGCGGTAGCACCCGAGCGGCGCGACGATATTTCTCGTTTCGGTTTCCGGGCATTAATTGCAGCGACCCTCGCGAATCTCATGAGTGGCGCGCTGGCCGGATTTTTCCTGTCATTGGGTGGTAGCTAGTTAAGAGGCCATGGTTACTTCATCCAAGCTCTCGCAGATCTCCTGTCGGCATCCGGATTTTCCCCGGCAACTGGTTTCATCGCTGCAACAGTTTGGGTTTGCCGTTGTGGTTGACCACCCGCTGAACCTTGAACGCGTTCAGCACATCTACCGTCAATGGCGCGCTTTTTTTATCGACGGTCTTGGTCACGCCTTTGCCATGGATACCTCTGAGCAGGATGGCTATTTCTCTCTTGGGTTTGCGGAACATGCCAAGGGCTGCAGTCAGCGCGACTTCAAGGAGTATTTTCAGTTTTATCCGTGGGGACGGTGCCCGAAGGCGCTCAGAGATGACCTCCGGGCATATTTCGATGATGCTGTGGCACTGGGTGGAAGGTTTTTGAGACATGTGGCAGAGCACCTGCCCGAGGAGGTTAATGCGCGGCTATCCGAGCCCTTAGAGCGCATGATTGCGGGCAGTAAACGATCTATGTTGCGTGTGACCCATTATCCGCCTGTGCAAGAAAACAGTGGGTTAACGCGAGCCGCGCCCCACGAGGATATCAATCTGCTGACATTGCTGCCCGCAGCGGATGGTCCGGGCCTCGAGTTGAGGTTACCCGGCGGCGAATGGATAGAGGTGCCCCAACAATCAGAGCAATTGATTGTGAATGTGGGCGATATGTTGCAGGAGGCGACCGCAGGCTTCCTGCCTTCCGCCACCCATCGCGTGGGTACCCCGGCAGCATCTCAACGGTGTCAGAGTCGCATGTCGCTACCGCTGTTTCTTCACCCGCGCCCTGAGGTCATTTTGTCCCAACGCTACACAGCGGCAGACTACCTCGCACAACGACTCTGCGAGTTGGGCGTTGCCTAAATTGAGATTCGCGCCAGCAGCCCCGCACCGGCGTCACGCCCAATCGATCTCCTTACTTGACCGATTCGTGCTCTGTGTAGGGTTTTTTCTCATTTGCAATGCGGCGCACGCAGCTGAGGCGACCATTGCGGTAGCCGCCAATTTTCGCGAGACGGCCGAAGCGATTGCAGAACGCCTCCAATCTGCCTCACCTCACCGGTATACGATTATTTCAGGCTCCACAGGGAAGTTGGTCAGCCAGGTGGTGCACGGGGCTCCCTTCGATGTTTTGATGGCGGCCGATGAGGCGAGGCCGCTCAGATTGATTGAGGAAGGGTTGGCGGCACCCAGCACACGGCGCACCTATGCGTTGGGTGAGCTGGGTTTGTGGTGGCCCGGCAAGGCGCTGCCATTTGATATTACCGAATTGAATCAGCTCAGCCCCCAGTCAGTCTGCCTTGCCAATCCCGCCTTGGCGCCCTACGGTGCGGCAGCGTGGTCCCTGTTGGCGCAGTCGGGACTGGAGAGGGAGTGGCTTGCAAGCGTGGTGCGTGTGGACAATGTGAATCTGGTGGCAGGGATGGTTGCTCAGAACCAAGCGAGTGCTGGCTTTGTGGCGCGTGCCTCGATTAACACAATGGTGCGCAGGGGAGACCTCCCGCCGGCAGATCAGTCAATCCTTTGGCTGTCCCCGACTGCGGCGATCAGGCAGGACCTAGTGCTCCTGCGGCGCGGTGAGGGCAATCCAGCGGCACGGTGGTGGGTGGAGCAGCTGTTCGAACCGCCGATACAGCAGTTGCTGGTGTTCCACGGATACCAATTGCCCAATGAGGCAGACCGTCGGTGAATGCAGACTGGCAGGCAGTATGGCTGACCATCGCGCTTGCGGGTGTGACAACTGTGGTGTTGATTTTTTTGGCTGCCCCACTGGCATGGTGGCTGGCGAACACCGCCTCGCGATCACGTGCAATTGTCGAATCTTTGGTGGCAATGCCGTTGGTGCTGCCCCCCACCGTCCTAGGTTTTTATTTGCTGGTATTTCTCAATCCCAACAGTTTGCTCGGAGGGCTCTGGGTCCGTGTAACCGGAGCCTCTCTGACATTCTCTTTTAGCGGGTTGGTGCTTGCGTCTGTCATTTACTCTCTGCCGTTTATGGTGCAGCCACTGCAAAATGCATTTCGCGGGGTGCCCAAGTCGGTCAGGGAATCGGCGGCAGTGCTCGGTGCCTCGCCACTGGACAGCTTCTTTAATGTTGTACTGCCCCTCGCGAGACGCGGTTTTGTGACGGGCAGTGTCCTGACTTTCGCCCATACCGTGGGTGAGTTTGGCGTTGTGCTGATGATGGGGGGAAACATTCCGGGGGAGACTCGCGTGGTGTCAATTGCGATCTATGAGCACGTGGAGACGCTTAACTACGGCGCGGCACATACTTTGGCGCTTGGCCTGATGGGCTTCTCGTTTTTGTCTCTGTGGCTTGTATACCGCGTGGCGGGGCACAGCGCCGTGGCGGTTCGCGGATGAACCAGCGCCTTGTTATCGACGGGACGCTCAGCAGACCTGGCTTTCGTTTAGCGGTGCAGCTGGATGTCGATCTGGATCAAGCTGTGGGTCTGTATGGCGTCACGGGCGCAGGTAAAACGACCTTGCTGCGCATCATTGCTGGACTGGAGCCCGCCTTTACAGGACACCTGCAGTACGGCGCCAGCGTGTGGCATGACCGCGCCAAGGGCACCACCGTCCCTCCCCACCTGCGCCGGTTGGGCGTGGTGTTTCAGGACGCACGATTATTACCCGGCAAGACGGTAATGAATAATCTTCGTTTCGCCACGGAGCGATCTTCTTCAAAATTAAGCGAGAGTCAGCTGGCGACACTCGCAAACGACTTCTCCGTAAACGCTGTTCTGAACCATGCCGTGGAAACCCTCTCCGGGGGCGAAAAGCAACGGGTCTCGCTGTTACAGGCGTTATTGACGCAGCCAAAATTGCTCCTGCTTGATGAGCCACTGTCAGCGAACGACCTCGACCATCGGCGGCAGGTGACGACAACGCTGTCGCAGTGGCTACAGACGGAGGGGGCGGCTTTGCTTTACGTTTCCCACTCTTCAGATGAGTTGCAACTGCTGACCCGAGTGATGCTGCGTATGGAGTCAGGGCGGATCACCGAGATTGGTGCCACTGCGGACATGCTGGCGCAAATGCCCGCGCGTGCCGCCGTAGCCAGCGTGCTGGACATTGATGGTGCCAATGGACGCGTAACGCTCCAGTGGGAGCAATCGCATGTTGGAACCCGCTTCACCGACTTGAGCCGAGGAGACCGGGTCACTGTGAGCCGTGAAGCTGAGCAGGGGTCAACGGTCGGCGCGTCTCTGCAGCCACAAGCCGAGCAAGATCAGTAGCAGACCGGCGAGGGTATACGGCCTTAATGGCTCTCCTGCGATGAGCCAGATAAAAATGAGGGACAGTGGCGGAGAAAGAAAGATGAGGCTCGAAATGCGGATGGTCGACTCAGTTGCCTTCATCGCGCTCATCCAGAGGACAAAAGCAAGACCCATTTCGAACAGCCCCACGTAGAAGCCGCCCGCCAAGCCCTGCCAGGCCAGCGTTACCATCGCGCCTTGGTACCACGATAAGGCGCCGAGAAGCGGCAGGGCGCCGGTAAAGTTCAAAAAAAGTTGCACCTCGGGGTCCATCTTTTTGCGGGCGTTAATGACCCAATAGAGGCTCCAGATCAGGGTGCTGAACAGTGCCAGTGCAACACCGTCGGGTTGCGCAAAATTGAGCGCTGCCGGCTGGCCGCGAGTGGCGATGATGACGATGCCAAAATAGCTGATAAGGCAGGTCAGCAGCGAGTAGAGGGTGAGCCTTTGTCCCAAGAGCGGGGCCGCGATGAGTGCGAGGGTGATACCCCAGCTGTAGTTGATTGCCATGGCTTCCTGCGCCGGCAATCGGTCGTAGGCAGCGAATAACACCAGATAATAGAGGGCCGGATTAAGCCACCCGGTGGCAAGTCCGAAAAGCCGATCTCGCGTTGCGGTAGCGCGCAGTGCTTGCCATCGCACTGGCTGCAACAACCTCAGCAATAAAAAGCACCAACTGACAGCGCTCGCCAACGTGACTAATTGTAGGGGCGTCAGATATCTCAGGCTGATGCTAAAGGCGGTGGCTACGGTACTCCATAGCATGACCGCACTCAGTCCTAGCTTTAGCGCGCGTCTCTCGTTCAAGCTACTGTTGTTTGAATCTGTCAAAGTTGCCGCAACCCCTAACGAATCTTGACGCAACGTGCCAAGATGCGCGTTTAAAGATCTCCTGGGAGCAGAAAGCATGGGACACATTGGAGAGCATGTCACCCTCGACGATCCGGCCTTTATTCATGAGAGCGCTTGGCTGTATGGCAAGGTTTATGTTGGCCCGGGTGCCTCGATATGGCCTAACGCGGTCACCCGCGCGGAAACCTATGAAATTCGAATCGGCGCCCGCACCAATATTCAGGATTTTGTCATGATCCATGTGGGTATCGCTTCACCCACAATTATCGGTGAGGACTGCTCTATCACGCACCATGCAACCTTGCACGGATGTGACATTGGCGACCGCTGTCTCATTGGCATAAACGCGACCATTATGGACGGCGCAAAGATTGGTGAAAATTCGATTGTCGCGGGTCATACCATTATCACCGAAAATAAGGCGTTCCCGCCGAATTCAGTGATCGCGGGCGTGCCCGGGAAAGTGGTTGCGACAAGAGACTGTGGCGAGGCCAACCGTTTGAATGCGCGCTTCTATACCGCATGCGCTGAGCAATATCGTAACGGTAGCGATCGGCTTCCAGACGATGCGCTGGAACAGTTCGCGAGTCTGTCGAAGCCAGCTGACACCTAATATCACCCAGTTTAAACCTCGCGCGGCGCACGCCTTGCGAACCCGCACCGGTCCTGTGTGAAGTTGGCGGTGGTGAGGGGATTTCGAGGTTACTGGATTTAGCGCATCGCTTCAGTGGGAACGGTCATGGTGCGGTGGTGTACGTCGAGCAGCGTTTGCAGGTCCCCCGCGTTTTGCAGTTGTGAAAACCCCGCTGTCCGCAGGGCCTCTACAGCGCGGCCAGAACGGTTGCCGCTGCGGCAGTAGAGCGCCAGGGGGGTGTCGAGAGGCACCGACCTCGCTGCCAAGCCCTCCACAATCTGCTCGTGTGGAATATTGATCGCCCCCGGGTAGTGCCCTAGGGCGAACTCTTCGGCTGTGCGGACGTCGATCACCATGGCATCGGCCGCAATAGGCCGATCGAAAGACGCTCGATTATCTGGCGTGCAGGCCAACAGGGTCATGCCCGCAAGAATTGCCAATAAGACGTTGCGCATGTTGACGCCTCCTCTGCCCTTCGGGAGGCGTCAGTGTAGCAATCAGGCGGTACTGGGTGCGGAGGCGTCCGCTTTGCCCGGCATATTCTCAAAAATCCAGTCACGGGCTGCCCGCAACGCTTCTTCACGAGAGGCGTAGCGATGCTCATCAGACAGATGCTCGTTCACCCCAAGACCTTCGAGGCTTTTTGCGACCGCTTCATTGATGCCGCAAAGATAGAGATGCTTGCCAGCGTGGGCGGCATCTAATGCAATTGTCTCAACGGCGCGGGCAGCAGAGACATCCATGAAGGGCACCCTGCCAAAGTCGAGCACCAGCGAGGTGTGATGCTCCGGGCTCAGGCGCTCTCTGACCTGATGCCCCAGATCAGCCGCAGCGCCAAAGCTTAATGGACCGCCAAAATTGAAGTAGGTGAGGCGGTTGCCACACTCTTCCAGTAATGCGGTTTCCGTGTCAGCCAACCCTTCCGTGGGATCCTCTGACTGACCCGCGGCAGAGGCCAACTGTTGATCGGCTACCTGCTTGACGAACACTATTGCCGCTACTACCACACCGGCGACAACTGCCGTGATCAAATCGACAAATACCGTCAAACTCAACACCATGACCATCAGCAATAAGTCGAAGCGCGGACCGCGATGTGCGCGCCTGAGGTAAGACCAATCGATAATGTCATAGCCGACTTTGACCAGAATGCCCGCGAGCACAGCGTGGGGTATTTTCGATGCCAACGGCGCCAGCACCAGGACGACCGCGAGCAATAACAAGCTGTGTAGCATGCCGGAAATCTTGGTGACGCCGCCGGTGCGGATATTAACGACGGTTCTCATGGTTGCGCCCGCGCCGGGGATACCCCCGAAAAATCCGGCCGCCACATTGCCAATGCCCTGTCCAATGAGCTCTCGGTTGGAGTCATGCCGGGTGCGGGTCATGTTGTCGGCAACCAGAGACGTTAGCAGGCTATCGATCGCCCCCAAGATCGCAAGGATGATTGCCGCCTCAAAGACGATGAGGAGGGTGTCGCTGGAGAACGAGGGGACAATGAATTCGGGTAGGCCAGTAGGGATAGCGCCCAGTATGGGTACGTCTGTCAGTGCGAGGCTGACAATAGTTCCCGTAATCAACGCTGCCAACGGACCCGGCAAATATCGCCCCCAGTGACCGGGCCAGAAAAATACAATGGCGAGCGTCAACACGCCGACTCCCAGCGCGCCTGGGTTGGGATTCGTGACAGCGTTTGGTACCTCCAAAAGCGCTGGGATGGTCCCGCTCTCGGCGGGCTCGTGGCCAAACAGTCGCGCCAATTGAAGCGCGATGATGATGCACCCAATCCCACTCATGAAGCCAGATACCACAGGGTAAGGGACCAATCTGATGTACTGCCCAAAACCCAAAACGCCAAAGGCGATCTGGAGCGCGCCGGCAAGGACAACGGTGGCAAAGACTAATGAGACATCACCACTCAGTGAAGCAAAGACGCCGGCAAAAACCACAATCATGGGGCCGGTCGGGCCCGAAATTTGCGAGGGCGTGCCGCCACATAGCGCCGCAAAAAATCCCACTAGGATTGCCCCATAAACGCCAGCAATCGGACCGGCGCCTGAAGCTTCGCCAAAAGCCAGCGCAAGGGGAAGCGCGACGACACCAGCAGTTAAACCGCCAAATATGTCGCCTCGAAGATGCGAAAAATCAAAGAAACGGGTCACGGGAAAGTCTCCGGCGTCTGTGAGGAATTAAGTGAGTAAATTTGCGTAGTGGTCTGCGATTGGAACGAATTGGTTTGTCGCGGCGTCGTGACATGTCACTTCCCCGGTACCAATGTGATAAACCCAGCCATGCAGATCGAGCTGGCCCGATTCTAGGCCGGACGCGACAGCAGGGTGCGTTAGCAAGTGTTTTAACTGAAGGAGCACATTGGCCTCTGTGACCACCAGCAGCGGGTTTTCATCGCCCTCCGTGGCGGCTTCTGCCGCTTCACAGGCGTAGCCCAGCCACTCGTAGACCTTCGGCAGGCTCGCCACAGCTTCCCGATTCATGGCGCCTTTCATTGCCCCACAGTCGGTATGGCCCATGACAATAATGTGCTTCACACCCAAAGCGGCGACGCCGAATTCCACGGAGGCCGCAATGTCACCGCTGTAATCTGGCAATGGCGGTACGATATTGCCCGCGTTACGACAAACGAAAAGGTCTCCCGGCGCGGTTTGGGTGATCAATCCTGGGTCGATGCGCGAGTCAGCGCAGGTGACGAGCAGCGTGTCTGGGGATTGCGCCCCCGCCAACTGGTCAAAAAGCGCCTGTTTGGCGGGTTGCTGCTCTTGCTGAAAGCGGATCACGCCCTGAATGACTTCTCTCATAGCTGCCTTTACCTCCGGTGATGAGCATGCGCGGGTGTTTTGAGTGCGCCGTTGTACGTGGTTCTACGTGATAGATAAATCGCAGATCATGATAAAGTATGATAGTTTTTTTCTATATTAAGGCGCGGGCAGTGTTTGCGGCCGATGAGCACAGGGGTCTGCCAATGCCGCGTCCGTTTTTTATTTCCTTGCGGCGGTGTTTGAGAACATGATTCAAGCGGAACAACTGAGCTTCAGACAAATTCGGTATTTTGAGGCGATCGCTGATGCTGGCAGTTTTCGTCGGGCGGCAGATCGCCTGGGAGTAACCCAGCCGACGCTCACCGTGCAGATCGCTTCCATGGAGAAGGCGCTCGGTGCAACGCTTTTCGAGAGGCAGCGAAACGGGGTCATTCTCACGCCTGTGGGCCGGGAACTGCTGCCGCGTGCGAGAAGTATTGCTGAAGAAATGAAAAGCTTCTTTGATCAAGCGCGAGGGGTATCGAGTGACAGCGTTTACCGCATGGGCGTTACCCGCACGTTGGGTCCGTATCTTTTGCCCCGCGTCCTGCCTCAACTCCATCAGCGTTTCGAAAATCTTCGGTTGTATGTGCGTGAGTCAACGCCTGCTCAGCTGGGCGCCGAATTGAAGTCTGCTGTGCACGATGTGGTGTTGACAACACTCCCCTTGCAAGGAGATGAGCTAGAGATTGCCCCCTTGTTCAGGGAGCCAGTCAAGCTGGCAGTGCCGCTGGAGCATCACTTGGCGTCCAAGCCTTCGGTGACTGGCGCCGATCTGGTAGGCGAGTCTGTACTGACCATTGACGAGCAACATCTTTACCACAGGCAAGTCAGCGATCTTTGCGAGAGTCTGGGTGCCACGGTGAATCGAGATTTTGAGGGCACTTCTCTAGACACATTGAGACAAATGGTGGTGATGGGTATGGGTATTTCGTTCTTGCCGGCGCTTTATGTGGCATCAGAAATTGGTGAATCGGATACGCCGCGCATCACCGATGTTCAGGGCGTTACCATGAGTCGCGATCATGCTTTGGCGTGGCGGCGGCGGTCTCCTTCTCGCGTGTCCTTCAGACAGCTTGCTGACGCGATCAGAGAGGTGGTGAAGGAACATCTGTCTGGCGAGGTGACACTGATTCAGTAACACAATCACTCGCATCAGATCGAACAATCGCGCACAATGCGCATCCTTTCAAAACCCACGCTTAGCTATGCACCGAATCAAGACCTACAACACGATTTCACCCCGCGGCCTCGACCGCTTTGAGCGCGATCGCTATGAAGTAGGGCACGATATCGCGCACCCTGACGCGCTGCTTCTGCGCAGTCACAAGTTGCAAGCTGAGGAGATACCGGCTTCGGTGACCGCGATTGCTCGGGCGGGCGCCGGGGTCAATAACATCCCGTTGGCAATGTGCGGCGAACGCGGTATCCCAGTTTTCAATACGCCTGGCGCCAACGCCAATGCGGTTAAGGAACTCGTTGCGGCCGCCATGCTGCTGGCGTCGAGGGACATAGTAGGTGGTATCGCTTTTGCACAATCGCAGGATGCCAATCTGTCTGCTCAGGCGCTGAACGCTCTCATGGAGCAAGAGAAGAAACGATTTGCCGGTGCTGAACTGGCAGGCAAGACCCTGGGGGTGGTGGGTTTGGGCGCTATTGGCAGCCTGGTGGCGCGGCTCGGTCTGGATTTAGGAATGCAAGTGGTGGGGTATGACCCTGCGCTGTCGGTGGAGGCCGCTTGGCGCCTACCCAGCGAGGTGCAGCGCATGGAGAACATGCAGTCACTTTTTAGTCGCAGTGATTTTGTGAGTCTGCACCTGCCAGTTTTGGATACCACCAGGGGGTTGATTAACAAAGAAATGCTGGGGCATTTCCGCACGGGAAGCTGCCTACTGAACTTCGCTCGGGAGGAGATCGTGGATACCGAGTCCATCGTGGCGGCGCTGGATGAAAAGCGCTTGCGGTTTTACGTCACCGATTTTCCCAGTCCGGCACTTCTCGGGCGACAGAATGCGTTATTGATGCCTCACATTGGTGCGAGCACGGCGGAGGCTGAGGAGAACTGTGCCGTGATGGCGGCCAGTCAACTCAAGGCTTTTTTGGAGCACGGCAACATTCGCAATTCGGTCAATTTCCCTTCAATTGAACTTGAGCGCACCACGGATTGCCGCGTGACGATTTCCAATCGCAATGAGCCCGGCATGCTGAGTCATATCTTGACGCTAATCGGTGATGACGGGTTAAACGTTGCGGACCTCTTAAATAAAAGCGTGGGTGACGTTGCCTACAACATCATTGACCTCGACGGTAAGCCGCAAGATTCGCTGTTAGAGAAAATCCGAAACCTGAAGGGTGTCATTAACCTTAGGGTTATCGAAGGCGCTATCAGTTAGTTCCCGCTATCCCGTAGCGACATCTCATCATTGGCTTTGCTCAGGCGCTCTGCGCAGACGTTGCCGCTGGCATTCATTCTATCAATGACATTCTGCGCCAGAATGGAGAGTCCTCCGGTGACAACAGCAAGACTGCCCCCTACCACCGTGTTGGCGGGGTCCACCATGATTTTTGGCGCTGCCATGGTCCCGGAAACCTCGACATAGGGGTTAAACACACTGCTGACGCTAAAGCCCAATCCCTTTTGCGGCACCGTTTTGAATTTGGCTTTGATACGTTCCGTGCCAAGGTCCAGCGTGATATCTGAAAATATCTTCACATCTGGCGTGTCCAGAACAATCGCGGGCTTACCCCACAGCTCGCCACTCTCGAGGGTGACAAATGCAGCAGCGCAGTTGATTGTGGTGTTGGTACGCTGGTCTTGTAACGGATTGAGTACTTGCGACAGCTCTAACAGGAAGGAATTGGTCAGTCGATCAAAGCCCGCGTTCAGTACCTTCCCTGATTCCATGACGACGTTGAGATAACCGTCAAGACTCGAGGCTAACTCGCGGGTCGTGGCGCCGCTGCCAGAAAACTTTGACTTGAACTCGTAGGCAGGTAGCGAGTCGATCGCCTCTGAGGGTGCTTTGGGTATTCCCATCACCAAGTCAAAACCCTCGATCTTGACATCAAGCTTTGGGGCGGCGCCCTCGGTGGCGAGGAGAGCACCGCTCAGCATCGCGCCACCCGAGCGCTCGTTTTCGGCTGAGAGACCCCGGATCCTAAAGCCCTCACTACCCATTGCCAGTGATCCCTGGACGTTGAAAACGGGTCTGGGCGCGCCGATTAGCTCGTTGATTTTCAATTCAACCTCAGCGCTGAATTGATCTAGCCACTCGGTCGAGACGGGATAATCCGGCAAGATGCGCGCGTCACGTGTCGGGGGAGGATCCTGCTCGCCATCCGCTTTGTCTCGACCGTGGATTGCCTCGATCCAGGGGTCCAGATTCAGGCGATCACTGCTGACATCCAGCTGCAACCGGGTATTCGACCCTCGCTCAACCGCTCCCTGAAAGGCGAGATCACTGTCTCCCGAGCGCAGAGCCAACGTATTGATCACCAATGCGCCATCTTGCGAATCGAGGTTTGCCGTGAGCTCCAGCCCCTGATCCGGGAAGGGGAAATCTATCCAGTCCCTAAGGGTGGTTAACCGACTGATGTTGATATCGGCGTCGAAATGGCTCTGGCTGAAGTTCTGGCTGGTCAATTCAAGCAGGCCAGCGGCGGCAATTTGAATGTCTGCGGATTCAACCCGCAGCGCTTCGGCGCGCAGGGTAGCCTCATTCCATTCGCCAACCGCTCTGAGTTTCATTGGCAGTTTGGCGTGGTCGACAGGCCGCTCATCAAGGGGAAGATAATCCCTCGCGTCCGGTGTGCTTGCAAGTACATCAAAGCGCCCCTCATGGGTGGTCAGGTCCACTGAGACGTTGCCCTCGGCGGTGATCGACCCATACTTAAGGCCCTTGTCACCAACATCAATGGCGATGGCGCCAGGCTCCCATTCGACATTGCCTGTGAAACTCAGCGGTCTCTGGTAGCGTGGTGTCAGACTCTCATCCGGGAAAAAAGGTGTGAGCGAGGGTGCCGAGACCTCCCACAGGCCGGACACGCTATAAGCGGCGTTAATGAGGGAAATGCCGCCAGTAAACTGAAACTCGCTTTCTGCCGCCAGCACGCGGGCGTTCTCAATTCGAATCGAATCGGCGGCGGGGTAGTTGATTTGAAGGCTGGCGGAGGCCGGCAGTTCAGGGATTGCGCCCGGTGATGGCACCCAGGGGGTCATGGTGGCACGCATATTCGGTGAGTGCGCTGTCAGTGAAATTGCTGTTTGGTGCCGGGCTGTTCCCCAGCCCACCGTGCCCTCTAAGTCCACGACATCGTTATCCAAGTTCACCACTAGGTTCTCAAATGCCAGGGTCTCGGGTGTCACTGCAGTCGCTTCCCCCGCAAACTCGATGACGCTGACTGCTGGCGGGTTGTCCAGGAACAAACCCAGCCACTGCTCGGGCCGAGTGCTGCTCCCTGAAAAGCGCGTGGTCGAGCCCGCCAAAGTGGTTTCGGGCGTTAATCGGCCACTGAGTTCCAACGTCAGCATGGGTGATTGAGTGGTGATGAGTACATCGGTGCCATCTGCATCACGGGTCAGTAATAACGTGCCATTGAGTGAACCCTGCAATTGCCTCGGAAGATCAAGCACCCCTGAAAAAACATTTAAATTGGGGATATCGATATTGCCGCTGAGGGTGCCCGTTTCGAACGAGCGGTATGCGGGGAGCTTTCCCCCCAGCGAAAGATGGATAGCCTCACTAGCGAGTTGAAGCGTCTCAACTTCTACCGCGGCTCCCTCTACGAGCGCCCGGAGGTCAAGCGTAAAAGGTGTTGTCGGTAGATCGGGTATATCCCAAAGCGCGCCTACTTCGGCGAGACTGGGGCCGTTGGCGCGCACCGCCAACTGCACCGACTCCCAAGCAGGTTCCAGTGCATGGTCGGCGGTGCCAACAATGCGTAGCTTGCCCAAGGTTGCATCAAGCTCAATGACCTGCCTGTCATTGCGTTGTCGCGTGCGGAGCAACACCTCTCCCGGTCCGTCGTCGATTGGGGGCAAAGCAAGGGCCTGCAGGACAGCGGCCGTGCTGTTGGCGCGGAGGGCAACGTCGACTTCAGAGCGCATGAGGTGCTCAAGGGATGCGATGGCAGTGTTCAGCCGAAAATCGGCCTCGCCGAGAGTGCCCTGCCAGTCGACCTCCCAATTACGGATATCCAGAAGGGATTGCACGCCGTCCAGCATCAAGGTCGTGTCGAACGGGTAAGTGTTCAGGGTGCCCTGGCTACTCATTTGAAAATCTTCGTGGATCAGCGTTTCTTGCAGGCTATCGATGAAGAGCATGCTGTCTCTGTTACTGCGAGCATCGTGAAGCTGCAGCCGCGCGTCTTCTATGGCGAGGTCGGCGACTCGCAACTGGTAATCGATCGCTCCGCCGTTAACCTCCTCATCGATATTGGGTTGGCTATTGGCGGCGGGCCAGTTACCTCGGCCCGTCTCGTCAATGTCGACAAATACGCTGATGTCTGCCGCCGAGACGCCCGAAAGGATGATGGCGCCATCGAGTAGCGGCATGGGTGCGAGCTCTGCAACCGCCGAGCCAATCGTGGCAAAAACCGGCGTGTCTGGTGTGGTGCCGGCGATGGTGATGCCGCTCATCGACAGTGTGATCGGCGCGCCAAAGCGGAGGGTAATCGGGCCCGCTATTTGAACCTCGCGGTCCAGAGCGCGACTGGCCACCCACTCATATGCAGGGCGAGCGATGTGCAAATTCAAACCGACAGCAAGCGCAGCCAGCGCGAGCGACGCTACAATTGCTAGAACGAAAAAATAGCGTAGAGCGGGAAACACGATCCTCATCACGAGTGGTTTATACCACGAGGGGAGGGTCACTCAGAGCGGTGGCGTTGAGCGTCGGTCCCAGAGGATGATCTCGAGGGCAAAATCTTCGCTCAGTATCAGGCATTGGAGGAGTAACATTAGCTCCAGCGCATTTCGGATAGTGGGGTGGCGACAGTGGATGAACTGAGCTTTGTTTCTGACAATCAGGCTGGCGCGCATCCCAAGGTACTTGAGCGTTTACATACACTCTCGAGCGGGAGTGCGGCCGGTTATGGTGAGGATCACTGGACGGCCATGGCGGAGTCGGCCGTACGGCAGGTGTTTGAGACAGACTGCGCGGTGTACTTTGTGTCGACGGGGACCGCGGCCAATGCCCTGGCGTTGAGTGCCCTGTCACCTTCTTGGGGCGCGATTTACTGCCATGAGGGCGCGCATATCTCCAACGATGAGAACACGGCTGTCGAGTTTTACTCGGGTGGCGCGCGGTTGGTCGGTGTGGCGGGTGCCGCGGGCAAGCCGGATTTGGACGCCATGCGGGCGCACATGGAGGTCGCTACGATACACGGCGTGCACAATGCCAAACCTGCGGTCATTAGTCTGTCCAATGTGACGGAGTCAGGCACCGTCTATCGCGGCTGTGACATAGCCCCCTACCGAGCACTGGCTGACTTATACGGCCTACATCTTCACGTTGATGGTGCGCGCTTTGCCAATGCAGTGGCGTCGAGCGGAGAGAGTCCCGCAGCCCTTACCTGGCAATCGGGCGTGGACTGCCTGAGTTTTGGTTTGACAAAAAATGGGGGTATCGCGGCCGAGGCGGTGGTGATTTTTAACCATGCACTGGCCGAGCAATTTGCCTACCGCCGAAAAAGAGCCGGGCATCTTTGGTCTAAACATCGGTTTTTGGCGGCTCAATGGCTGGCCTTGTTAGAGGAGGATTTGTGGCTGGACAATGCGCGTCACGCCAATGCCATGGCACAAAAACTTGCTGCCGCATTGAGTGCTCATGGCAGTATCGACTTGCCGTGGCCCACCGACGCCAACGAAATTTTCCCCGTGATACCTCAAGCGTTGCGCAATGGCTTGCGGGAGGCGGGGTTCAATTTTTATGATTGGCCCGCGCAACCGGATATGACCCGTCTCGTAACGAGCTTTGCCACCGAGGTTGCGGTGGTAGAGCGAGCCGCAGCGATTATTACAGCCAGCTGAGGAGATGATCTCGCAACCCCGGGTTAACTGGTTGCTGCAGCGGGGTCTTTGGGCGCCCGACCGGTCGTGCATCGAAACCGAGCGTTTATCGAACCTGAGTACCGTCCAATAGCACAGCCCGATAGGCTGACGGCGTTTTGCCTGTCCAGCGCTTGAACGCACGTGAGAAGGACGCCTGCTCACTGAAACCGCAGTAGTAGCCGACTTCGCCAAGGGTATGGGTGGAATCGGCCAGCAGGCTCTCTGCCAACTGGGTACGCGTTTGATCGAGCAGGACGCGGAACCGAGTCCCTTCGCTTTCCAACCGTCTTTGAAAGGTACGAAGGCTCATGTTGTGCGTGGAGGCGGCTTCCTCCTCTGTCAGGGTATGCTCGGGGAGCCGATCGAGAATCGCCATTTTGATGGTGGCCGGCAGGCTGCGCTCCCGGACTGAACGGACCAATGACGCCAACATGGGCTCATTGCGTGTGAGAATGTCGACATTGCTCGTAGAGACCGGCTTTTCCAGCGCGTCCCGGGGAAACACCATCGAGGCATTTTTGGCGGAAAAGCTGACGCGAGGACCCAATATTTGCCGGTACGCGGCCTCATCCCCCATGGCTTTGCCGGTGAACGATACGCTAACCACATCACCCGAAAAGCCGGATATTTCGCGGACGGCGTTCAACAGCACCGCAAATAAAAAACTCTGAACGATGTGTTCTGCCGGCGCCGACTGTACTGCTAACTTTATCACCGTGACGGTATCGCTATGCTCCACAACTTGCAGAGGCTCTCGCGTTGAGATCAGCGCTTGGTACTGGCTCAGACGTCGAAGCGCAGCGAGGGTCGTTTCAGAGGAGATGGCTGTGATGCCCAGTACGTGAGTGTCAGTAATTCTGTGGCAATTTGCCAGCTCCAAGCCCAGAGGACGTTCCGGATATTCCCTTGCGAGCGCGTCGAGGAGGGCACCCACTTGCTCGGCGGGGATCCGTTCCCGCGGCTTTTTTAGGAGATCAGGGGAGATCTCGGCGGCCTGCAGAAGCGAGCTGATATCGTCACCCCGGCTGAGGGCGAAGCGCTCAATGACTCTCAGGTCACTCGCAAGGATCGTATGCTCCGACACCACGATGTCTCTCCGTGTTGCGATGGATGGCTAGCCGGTTGTTGGCAGATCCGCTCGAGTTCGGATCATGACTCGATCATATGTCAGCTGGCGCTCAGCGAAAACCCGCCAGGCAATGGCAGGTCGGGGTCTGTAGGGTCAGTAAGGCAGGTTGATTACCCACCGATGATGCCTAGTAGCGCTGCTTTCAATTTGGCCTCACGGTGGCTTCGGAGGTGGTGTCGAGGGCCCCGGATAAAAAAGCGGTCACTGCCCTCAAAAATCGGGGAGCTGGCGCCTAGGGGGAATTGGTGATGTGGAAAATGTCGCCCTCATCCGTAACGGCAACAATACTGCCATCGCTGAGCACGCGTATATCCCGGACACGGCCGGTGACTTCAGGAAAAATCGATTCGTCCTGAGTCACCTTTCTGCCTTCCAGCTTTAGTCGGCGCATCTCTTCATTAATCAGAGAACCGAGTAGTAGGTCCCCTTGCAACTCGGGGAACTGATTGCCCTGATAAATCGCCAAGCCTGAAGGCCCGATACTGGGTACCCAGTAGGTCAGCGGTTGTTCCATTCCCTCGGCCTCGGTGAAAGGAGATATCACCGCTCCGCTGTAGTCGACGCCATAGGTGATGGCGGGCCAGCCATAGTTTTTGCCCGGCACAATCTGATTCAGTTCATCGCCACCCTTGGGGCCGTGTTCGAGCATTAGGACCCGGTCGGTTGCCGGGTCATAGATCAGCCCCTGGGGATTGCGATGCCCATAGCTATATACCCGTGGCGCTGTATCCGGGAAAGGATTATCCGGTGGCGGGGCGCCATCAGTATTGATGCGCAACAGCTTGCCTAACTCCCAGTCGAGATCCTGTGCGCGTTCACGATACTGGTACCCCTCTCCCACGCTGATCAGCAATGAACCATCGGGTAAAAACGCCATTTTCCCCCCATAATGTGCCGGGCCCTCTTTTTCCGGTGATACCTCCAGCAGGGTTTTCAGCGACGTTAGATTGGCCCCGTCCAGAATGCCACTTACGACAGTGGTTCGATTGGCTTCTTTGCTACCCGCAGCAAAGCTCAAATAAACGGTGCGGTTTTGCTGAAAATCGGGGTCTGGCAAAACCTCCAGCAGACCACCTTGATTAGCTGAGTAAACCGTCGGCACTCCATTTAATGCCGACAGCGTGCCATCCGCGGCAAGGACCAATAATCGTCCAGTCTTCTCGGTAATGAGGAAGGTATCCTCACCTATCTCGGCAATCGACCAGGGCTTATCGAGCCCCGAAGCCAACGTGGTGACATCGTATGCGCGTGTCTCCGGAGCGAAAGCGCATGCCGCCAGGAGCCCCAGTATCAAAGGGCTCGTTGAGAAGAGGTTACGCATGGGCCTTATCCTTATTTTTGAGCCAAGAACGTTACGCTCTCGTACCATTGTCGGATCGGTTGCAACGGGGGGGCTAGCGCCATGATGAGGGTTGTTCTCGCCTACACGGTGGGGATCATCGTGGCCTTCGTCTTGGGGGCCGCGATTGGCACCCAAATGGTGCTCCATTCGGTGCAATCGATGGGCCTGGCGGTCAGTTGGAGCGCCAGACTCGCGGCGACCGGTAATGATCTCCTGGGGTTGAGTGCCAGCTTGCTACCGTTGATGGCGCTAATTTTGATCGCTGGGTGGGCGGTGGCGGAGTGGCTGTCTCGCCGAGTGAGCCGATATCGTCATGCAACAACATTCGTGCTGATGGGCGCGGCCTGTATTTTGATCCTGCACCCTTTGCTGCATGTATTGTTCGGCGTTGACGCCTTCGCGCCCGCGAGGACTTGGGTGGGTCTGTTGGCTCAAGGTTGCGCCGGGGCAGTGGGGGGGCTGTGCTTTGCCAGAGTCCGATGGGCTCCGGTGGAGCAGGTTTGCGCGGCGTAACGGGCAATAAGGGGCCCTTGGCACCTGTTTGACCGAAGCGGTCTTCATACCGCTGCGCTTGAACTGCATCAGTCTGTCAAAGTAGTCTCTTCCATGACACACAGGCGTTGGCGCAGGCTATGCCCAGACAGGTAGCCCTCTATATTCTGACTTTCATTGGTGTGGCTGTGGCGGCAGCGCTCGCTGCGGAGTGCTGGTTTTCTGCAGTGACGTAAGCCTTGGTTTAAAAGTCGATTCGCCAACCGATCGCAGGGCCATGCTCTTTCATGTCGAATTTAAAGCGGTCAGCCCCGTCGCCATCTTCATAGTCAAAGTCGAGATATCGATAGCCAATATCAACGCTGGACCAATGATTAAAACGGTAAGAGAAAGATCCCGTGAGGATGGTGACCAGATCTGAGCCTACGCCGAAGCCGCCAATCTGGGCGGATCCTGTGAAAGACCAGTTGCCCCCGCCTACAGGAGTTTCATAAAGCACCCCCACGATGGGGTCCACCCAATCGTCTCCCATGCTGAGTCCGCGGGTTTCCCTTATCGGACCCGTGAGCGAAATGCTCCCAGCGATGTCGTTGTAAAGTGCGCCAGCCATAAGCTGGGTGGTGGGTGAGAGTCGATAGGTAGCTGAGACAATGGCTGTCGTTTGCTCGAGCTCGACTTCTCCAGATAGGGCCCCACGATCACCGCTGCCGTCGGCTTTAAGGTCCATGTACACGATATCGACGAGTATGCCCCAGTGTTGGCCTTCTCCGCGGTACATGCCGAGGAACGCGCTGTCGAGGTTGTCAAAGACATCCCCCGCACTTAAATCCACATCGGTGTCAAAAGGACCAACGCCGCTGGTGCCGTCGAGCGTTGGGCCCAGCAGATAAATCAGCCCCTGGTTAGACCAACCTGATTCGGTTTGTGCCACTGCGGTGTGAGCGGTAAAGACGAGCGTGATGGCCAACCCCAGAGTCGCAAGGGGATTTCGCGCGGCGCTTATCTCTGCTTTCGAAGCCAAATTCATCTCAGACCTTCCTGAATAATCGGTATCGCAAACGATAGTGTAAGACCCCACCATTCGAAAGCGCCAAATGTGACACGCGTATTGTGAAATTCGCTCATGGCCCGATG
>JAYNYK010000084.1:0-9094 GCA_038102985.1 Halieaceae bacterium | reverse complement strand
TACGATGACAAGGACTGGATCCGAGCGCTCGAGGGATTTGTGCGTGAGTGCCACGCGGCACGGCGAAAGGTGATTGGTATCTGCTTTGGTCACCAGCTCGTGGCGCAGGCGCTTGGTGGTTTGGTAGGCAAATCGGACAAGGGTTGGGGCGTGGGCGTCAATTGCTATAACGTTGACCGAGGGGCCTTTGATCTGGCGGACGGTGAGCAATTTTGTCTGCTGGCGTCGCACCAGGACCAAGTGATGACGTTGCCGCCGGGAGCGAGGCGGATCGCCACCAATGACCACTGTGAGGCAGCCGGGATGACGGTGGGGGACCATATCCTGACCTTTCAAGGGCACCCAGAGTTTGTTCCTGACTACTCACGAGAGATCATGACCTTTCGGCGCGAGCTGATCGGCGCCAAGTGCGTTGCCGAGGGCATGCGGAGTCTCGATGAGCGCCAACACGAGGGCGCCCGGGTTGCGCGCTGGATGCTGGCTTTTCTCAGTCGCTGAGTTTTACCACTCGCCGATATTTTCCATCGACTGCCAGGGCTCCTGCACTGGTAAGGCGTCGCCCGACTGCAGCAATTCAATTGAGATCCCATCGGGTGAGCGGATAAAAGCCATGCGGCCGTCCCGCGGCGGACGATTGAGCGTAACGCCCTTGTCCAGCAGTTGCTGACAGGTGGTGTAGATATCCTCGACTTGATACGCCAGATGCCCGAAATTGCGGCCGCCATCGTAAGTTTCGGGATCCCAGTTATGAGTGATCTCGACCAGCGGCGCTTGTCGCGATTTAGCAGCCTCTAAGTCTGCCGGCGCGCTAAGAAAGACCAAGGTAAAACGCCCGGCCTCATTGTCGTAACGGTAAGCCTCAACGAGTCCCAGTTTATCCACGAAAAAGTCGAGGGTGTCATTGAGATCGGCGGCGCGGATCATGGTATGTAAGTAGCGCATGGTGAGCTCCCTGATTCAGTGGGATGATTTTAGGCTAACTCGCTACCTGCTGGCGAAGACTGCGATACACTGCGCGGCCCTCCATGAATGATGTTTTTCGGATTGTTGCTTTATGTGGTTTCGCGCCCTTCGTCCCTATCGTTTACCCAGCCGTCTTGGTATTAACGCCGAAGAATTGGAGCGACGCCTGCAGACGCGCACTTTCTCCGTGTGCACGCCGGCTCAGGCCAGCAGTCTGGGGTGGGTCCCCGCGCTGGATGATTCAGCGTCGGCCTTGGTTCACGCAGCAGGCCCCTATTGGATGGTGCGCCTCAAGCGCGAGGAAAAACTCCTGCCCGCGACGGTCGTGCGAGAGCAGGCCAACGAGCGCTGTGCCCAAATCGCCAAGGCCCAGGGGCGTAAGGTCAGTCGCCGTGAACGTATGGCGGTCGCTGACGAAGTCACGCAGGATCTGCTCCCCCGCGCGTTCTCGCGCTCAACCACAATCCGCGCCGTGATTGCAGACGCCGCGGGCTGGATCTGGATAGATAATGCCAGCGCAGGTCGTTCGGAGGAGGTGCTAAACCATCTCCGCGAGGCGCTGGGCAACTTGCCGGCTGTCCTTCCCGATACCCAGAAGGCGCCTGCCCATGTGATGACCCAGTGGTTGTTGCATGGGGCGGTGCCCGATGAGATCGAATTGGCTAATGAGGCCGATTTTGTTGATCAACGCGAGGACGGCAGCTCAGTCAAGGTGCGCGGCGTGCCGTTGGACAGCGAGGAGGTGCTTGCTCATTTGTCTACTGGGCATCAGGTCTCTCGACTAGCCCTTGAGTGGGGTAATCGCGTTGCCGCGGTTGTAGATAAAGATCTCACGTTACGGCGTCTGAAATTTAGTGACGCGATACGCGAAGCCAACGACGAGCTCGTTGAGGATCCGCTGGCGCGAGCCGATGCCGATTTTCTCATCATGTGTGAAATTTTCAGTGGATTGCAGTCGAGCCTGCTATCCGCATTTGGCGGTGTTGCTGAGTGAGCGACGCGAAGCCGGGCCGATACCGTCACTACAAAGGTGGCGAGTACACGGTTTTGGGGGTTGCGCGCCACTCAGAAACGGAGGAATCGCTGGTGGTATACCGACCCGAATATGGTGAGAAGGCATTATGGGTGAGGCCCTTGTCCATGTTTGTTGAGACGGTAGAGACTCATGAAGGCCGAGTCCCCCGATTCAGTCTCATCGAGACCTCGAGGGATTAGTCGTCACCGCCCCAGGTTCTGCTCATCTCAATGTAGAGATAGGAGGCGGTCCAAGTAATTAAAACGAAACCGGTGAGTGCTTCCATGCCCGCGAGTAATCGCATCGGGCCGGTTGCGACAATGTCACCAAAGCCCACCGTGGTGAAAGCGGCGTAAGAAAAATACAGGTAGTCCGCCAAGGCCCCCTCAAAATTGCCTTCCAAAACACCGAATCCGGAACTTGCAGAAATCTGGTACGCCACGGCGAAGATAGCGATCTCGACCGAGTGGGCAATGAGCGACATCAATACGCCATAAAGCAGCCGGAAGCGCGGGTAGCGGCCTATCAATTGCCCACCGGCGTTAAGACGCTTCAGCACCGCGTAGTGCACGACCGTGGCCAAGATGACGGCGAGAAAAATCACGCCCAGATTTCCTACGTTTTCCCAAAAAGTATGATCTTGCATAGCCGTCCCCCGTTCTGGAATACGTTACGTCATTCCCCGCAAAGGGTCTATCTGAGGTGCCTGCTGCAGATCAGGTTCCTCATTGCAGTAGTGGACTTGCTTGGTCTATGGTCGGGTTTTCATCAAGGAGATGGCTACATGTCACGTTGTCGTTTTGCGCAAGTGCTGGGGGTCTTTTTCGCGCTGATGTCTAGTCTGGTATCGGCACAACCCCTGCCGGGTGGCCCCACGGCTTTTGTATTGATTGGGCGCCTGCATGCGCTCCCGGGAGAAGCTGAGAATGTCGTTGCACTGTCGGCGGCGGTGGATGCAAAAGTGCAAGCCGGCGAGCCTGGCATGCTGCTCCATACCTTTGATGCTGACCCCAACGATCCTCTGGGTTTTGTCTGGACCGAGGTCTATGAGAACAGCGACGCGTTGATTTTTCATTTGAACAATGCGGACCTCGGGGCTTATCTGGCTGCGGTTTCGCCACTGCTCGATGTTTTCACGGTAGAGCTCTATGGTGCGGTCTCCGAGGAGGCCGTGGCGGCATTGAGAGCGACCGGAACACCGACCACCCATTACCCCAACGTGCTGGGCTATGTGCGAGATCTCACTCCGTGAGCGAAGCGTCGCCCGAAACGCAGGGTGGCATTGATTGGGGCGCACTTGCTCACGCCATCGCAGGTGTGTCAGCGATCATATTGGGTGGCCTGATGTATACCCGGCCGTGGGCACAGGATGTGTTCGCGCTACTGATGATCGTTGCCGCGGTGAGTGCGGTGTATTTTTCTTGGAAGCATTCCGCATGGGTGACGGGCCACTGGTTGGCCATGGTGCCGGTGACTGGTGTGGCTGCGGGATATTTGGGATGGCAATGGGGGTTCACGCTCGCGTACGTGACACTGTGGCTGGCTTTTATCCATTTTGTTATTCGCGGTTTGCAGTCGCTGCGTGGCGAGAGACCTGCTGATCAGGGCTGAGGCACGCATCTAGCAATCGTCAGCCCATCTGACGCGGGAGGAAAGTGGAATGAAACAGATCGTTGACCAATTCTATGATGCGGTGCGAACGGGTAATGTTCGGGCTTTGGAGGCCCTGATTGCTGAGGATTTTTGTCTGATTTGCCCCGCTCAGCATAACGTCCTGTCGGGGGTTTATCAGGGCAAAAATCGATTCTTCGAAGACGTGCTACCCCACGTATTCGGATGCGTGGACCCCGAAGAGATCCGCTTTTGCGCTGAGCATCAGATCGTTGCGGATGCGGGGGAGGTGGTCGTTGCCGTTGCGCAGAATGACGGCGTGGCGCTTACCGGTAACCGGTACGATCAGATGTACCTTCATATCTTTAAGATCCGCGAGGGGCAGATTGTCGCGCTCATCGAGGGGTTCGATACGGCGCTGGCGAACCATGCGCTGTGGGGGGGGGCTGACCCGCTGATACCTGATGAGGCGGCAAGGCTATCTAATCTCAGTTATTTCATGGGCGCTTGATTTGGCGCTGTACCGTTTTCTTCTCGCGCGCGGTTGCGCGGGCTTTTGCGGCACTGACGACCGGGTGCTCCACTCAACTGAAGGACATTCGCCCAAATCCGCGCAAAGGCCTTGGCCTCTATAGCCGCAGCCCCTATTGAGCGCGCCAGCTCTCCAGTTTGTCACCAAGCCACTCGGCAGCCAGAGTTTTGTCACCCTCGCAGATCATCCAGTAAGGCTCTCCACTCCACGAACTTCCGGTAGCCAAGTGCTCAATAAATGCCTCTGCGGAGTCAGCGTATCGCTTGCCCCGAGAATACTTTAGTTCAAGGTGCTCGGCCGCTCTCTCGGCGGGGTATCGCGTGCCATTGCGATCAAACTCGCAGCCACTGTCGCGAACGGCTTGAATCAGCGACCTGATTTCTGCTTCGGCATCGGTTTCCGCATGCGTCCGAGAGATCGGGGCGGCGAGTAAGATCAGTGTGAGCAAAACGCGGCTCATGAATCTTCGCGCCGAAAAGTGACCAGCAGCGGGTTATGGTCTGAGGTGCTGACCTCTCGGGTTTCGGTGGACTGCCACGCCAAGCCCCGCACATAAAGATGATCCAGTGGTTTGCCGAATTGCGTGGTGCGGTGGTCAGGTGAGAAAGGAACAGGGATAAGCCCCAGTTCATCGGCGACCGAATCGACCACACCTTGTCGCTTGTTGCTCCAGGTATTCAAATCGCCCCCAAAAATGACGGGCCCTTCATGGCTGCGGATCAACGCGGCGGCTTTGTTTAACTGTTTCCGGTAGGCCTTAACCCCGAAGCTGAAGTTCACCGCGTGGAGGTTGACGGTGAGCAGCGTGGCCCCGCTGTCTGCCAGTGGGTAGAGAGTAACGCTGGTGGCCTTGGGGGTGCGTAACCAAGGCTCTGTTGCCAGCAGGTGGCAGTGCACAAGATGGGGCGCCCGAGAGAGAGTGAGCACGCCCGTCTCGATTTCGTTTTGCACGTAACCCGGCACAAACGCCTCAAAAAGTGACTGCTCAATGACGGTCTGGGTCTTTTTGAGTGGCACGGCTTCTTGTAGAAAGATCAGGTCGGACTTTTTGGCGAAGGCTGTAAATTCGGAGATCAGTTCGGGATGCTGTGCTTTCTCTACATTCCAGTTCAGCAGCGAAAAAGGTGCCCGCAGGCCATCGGTGCGCACCTGTTGTCGACCCAGCGAAAGCGCTTGCGCGCACGCGGCTGAGCGCTCAGCGGTGATGACCAGTGGCCAATCTTGGGCCGCCTGACCGTAGCCCACCCAGATGGACAGCGTCGCGGCAATGAACCTGACAGACAGCCGCCTGTTGAGGTGCTGTCCCTTTGGAGCGCGGGGTGACATCTCAGTGGTCTTCAGGCGGTCTGTTGGGTGCCCCGAATGACCAGTTCATGACGAGCAATTTTCCAACCCTCGTCGGTGCGCACAAAATTGGTCAGGTAGGTTGCCCATAGCGTGAACATGGCGCCATTGCCGTCTTTGATCATGTGGAGGGCTTGCACATCTGTTCTAGCAGAGGCGGTATCGCCAGAAACGGTCGCTAGCTGTGGGCTCATCAAGTGCTGGGTCGCAGAAAAGGCTTGCAGCTGGCTTTCCACCGAGGCGGTCCAGGTATCTGCGCCAGTGACTGTGGCCTCGCCAAAGCCCACGATCTCCACGTCGTCGGCAAAGCAGGCCCGGTAGCGCGCCATGTCCCGATCATCCACGGCCGCGGCATAGGAGAGCATCACGTCCTGAAGTTGTCTGCGATCGTCGGCGTCGGTCATATTCCTATCCTTGCGACGTGGTTACAGTCTGCCCGCGATATAGTCATTGATGCGTTCGTGGTAACGGCTGATGCGCTTCTCCTGACCCGAGAGATAGGCGCCCTGAAAGCCTCGGGAACGCACACCCCGCTGTTGCGTAATGAAGACCGCAACATCATCTTCGATCGCTGGGCCAATGGAGTCCTCGCCGCAGGTCAGCCATTTGATGGGCACATCGCCTGTTCCGTTTCCGGTGAGCGATTCGGTTGCGCTGGTGCCGTCGTCGAGTTCTGCGGCTACGCTGGCCGGGCTTGCGTACCACCAGTTATCAAACAGGCACTGCTCTGGGTCGGTGGGATGGGGTCGTGCGCGCAAAAAGTGAAAACCGTCCGACCACAATGACACCGCAAAGTTGGGGAACAGCGTGTAATGAAAGGCGTCGGTCAGCTGTTCGTCCGGGACCGCCGCGTAATGGCTGTAGCCCTTTTTGGGGCCGAGTTCGCGCTTCGCCTGCTGGAGCGCCTGGCGCGTGTCCTCAGGCTTGCCTTTGAAATCGGCGGGATCGAGATCCCAATAGCCGAGCAGTGACGCCAGCGGTTCCGTAATGTTGCCATCGGCATCGGTTACCCCGGCACCGTAGCCGCCTTTCATGACCATTCGTGCGTGGCCTTCGTTGGCCAAATCAAACTGCGTTTCCTTAAAGTAGGTGTTAATGCCGCCGGCAATTGCGGTGCGGTCGGTAGAGGGCGTCGCCCCCATGTGTACCGTCGGTACGTGGTAGGACTCGTTGAAGTTATCCAGCACGACCTTCCAGTTACAGGGCAGCCACATGCTGTTGGCCATCGTGCGTTGCCAGGTATCGACCTCTCTGGCCTGCCACTCGTCCCAGATTGGCCCGAGGTAATCCCGCAAAGGGCCACAGTCGGGGTCCATATTGACCCAGATAAAACCCGCAAAAGTCTCACACTTAAGTTCCGCCAGCCGCAATTTGCCGCAGGGATTGCCCTCGGGGAAATCCTCTTTATCCGGTGCAAATTGCAGCGTGCCGTCGGGCAGAAACGCCCAACTATGATAGCGACACACAAAGCGGCGCGGGTTGCTGCCTGTGGGGTCATCTACCAGCGGATTGCCCCTGTGCTGGCACACGTTATAGAACGCTTTGATGCTGTCATCTTGCTGGCGCACCATCAGGATTTCTTCGCGGCCTACGGGCTCCATCTGCCAGTCACCGGGCTCGGGGAGCTCAGCCTCTCGCCCCAGTAACAGCCAAACCCGTGTCCACATACCCTCCCACTCCTGCTCCATAAAGTCGCGGCAGGTGTAGCGAGACCCGGGGATGCCGTGCCCGCGGATAGTTTGCTCAGGCCAGGTGTCGAGGGTGGGTATGGGCGCATTCATCAAAGATGGCTCCGTCGGGCGGGGTGGCTTACCAGCCCCCCAGTTTACTGCGATCCGAATGAAACAAAAGAGCCGCTGCCGGCTGCAAGGCGTCCACTGGACACAGGTCGCAGCTTGGTGGGGTAGACGGCGGGGGCAATAAGCCTCAGTGGTTACCAGCCAAACACGGAAGTGGCGTGGCCGAAATAGCACATGCCAATGAAAGCAATGATGGCGCTGATCAGCGGAAGCCACTGCAATCCTGGGGCGACATTGGGGTCTCTCGCCAAGCCTACATCCCCCGCGAGGCTGATGATCCACATCGCAGCGCAACCCCAGAATCCCACTATTAACCAACTCATGGTCAGGGCGCCGGTGGCGTTGGCCTCACAGCTTGTGAGTGCGTTCCAGTAATACCAAGGGCGACCGCCATGTGGCGGCATCAAGGCTGACCAGCAGCCAGAGCATGGTTGGTATTGCCCAAACTAGATAATCCATGTTGGAGGCCTCCAATGACTTCATAACATCTACGCGCCCCGTCGTAACTCAGATTCTCTTTGGACGCTTGTCCTGATCATCAGAGTGAATTGCATTTGTCAGCCGATGTGTCTGACAAAATGGCACAACCACAATCCAATTCAAGAATCCGTTGTAAAGTGTCATTTTTACGGGAAAAAGTCCTGCAACGTTTTATTGATCTGACTTGATGGGCCTCCTATCTTGGGTGCTTCAGAGCTGCGAACCCCAAGATATAGGTGTTGAGTCCAAATCAAACAATGCGCTCATGCAGGGTGAATAAAGGCAGACCGCGCGTGCGGAAATCGTTAATCGTGCTGGGTTTGGTGCTCTCCGCGATAATGGTGACGATCTCGGGATGTGCGCCGAGAGACGGTAAGGGGTTACTGGCACAGACCCGCTGCGCCCAACTGGGCGACACCACATTGGCCAGCGGCGGCGAGTTGCTGACCCTCGTGAATCACATCAGAGCGAGACTGGGACTGCCCGATTTTGTCGGTTCCTGGGAATTCGCGAGGGATGCGCTGTATCTGGGCATGTGTTTAGACCTGCTCACATCGGACGCCATCGCCTTTATTGAGCGCTACGAGCGCGCGCTGGTCGACTCTATCAGCGACACGCCGCGACCTGTGAAGGCGCTTCAGGTCGCAATTGACCCCACGATTACGCCCATTGATGTGCCTAGCCAAGGTTTTGAGGCCCTCATGAAGGACGATGCTCCGCCATCGCTGGAAATCGTGGTTTCGATGATTACCGGGGCCGCTTTGCTGGGCGTGCTGTTTGCGTTACCTTATACCTTGCCTCGGGTAGAGCAGGTTAACGAACGCAAACAGGTTCTGGCCAGAATGAAAGATCGCGCCTTCACGCCTCGCGAGCATGGTGAGAGCGGTGAACATACTTTTATGAACCTCGGCAGGCCGGTGGGATGTCTGTGGGAGCACGCAACCCGCACCTCGTTAATTATTGCTTTCGCGGTGGGATTTCTGCTCTGGAGTGACAATGCCAGTGCGGAGTCAGATGTCATTTTCTTTTGCTGTGTGGTCTACCCGCTTTTGGCTTTGGGCTACGCCTCAGTCGAATTCATCAGTAGCTCCAACCGATTCATCACCAATCACCGGGTGATTCAAAGCACGACGTTCTTTTTCCCGCGAGAAGACTTGTATTCTGACAGTGTTAGCGCGATGGAGGTCCGTCCGTCGATATTTGGGATGCTGTTTGGTTACGGCACTTTAAGAATTTCGATGGGAGACAAGGTTTACAACATGCCGTACGTCAAAGACGCCAAAACCGTGAAGTCTACTTGGGAGAAACTCAGAGGCTAAACACTGTGGTGTTCTGCGGGCAGTCGGCGCG
>JAYNYK010000083.1:0-9100 GCA_038102985.1 Halieaceae bacterium | reverse complement strand
GTGATGGTGGAAATCAAGGCGACGGGGGTCTGTCATACCGATGCCTTCACGCTGTCGGGTGACGACCCCGAAGGCGCCTTTCCCGCCATTTTGGGTCATGAGGGCGCGGGCGTCGTGGTCGAGGTCGGCGAGGGCGTCAAAGACCTCAAGGTAGGGGACCATGTCATCCCGCTGTACACCCCCGAGTGCCGAACCTGTGATTTTTGCCTGCATCCAAAAACGAACCTGTGTCAGGCCATCCGTGAAACCCAAGGTCAGGGACTCATGCCCGACCGCACCAGCCGCTTCTCGCTGGATGGCGAGCCACTGTTGCATTACATGGGCTGCTCTACTTTCTCAAACTATACGGTGCTCCCTGAAATTGCCGTGGCCAAGGTAAGAGAAGACGCCCCCTTCGATAAAATCTGCTACATCGGCTGTGGCGTGACCACCGGCATTGGCGCGGTCGCCTTCACAATGAAAGTGGAACCGGGCGCGACCGTCGCTGTATTTGGTCTGGGTGGTATCGGACTTAATGTCATTCAGGGCGCCAAGCTGGTGGGCGCACGGCGCATTATTGGTGTCGATCTCAACACCGATAAAAAGGCGCTGGCGACACAGTTCGGTATGACGGACTTCGTTAACCCCAGCGAGGTCGACGATGTAGTAGACCACTTGATCCAAATGACCGGTGGCGGCGTGGACTACAGCTTTGAGTGCATTGGCAACGTCAATGTCATGCGCCAGGCACTGGAGTGCTGCCACAAAGGTTGGGGGCAAAGTTGCATCATTGGCGTGGCAGGCGCGGGTCAGGAGATTTCCACTCGCCCCTTCCAACTGGTCACGGGTCGGTCGTGGCGCGGTACGGCCTTCGGTGGCGCACGGGGCCGCACCGATGTGCCCAAAATCGTCGACTGGTATATGGAAGGGAAAATCCATATCGATGAAATGATTACCCACACCATGCCGCTTGATGAAATCAATACCGCTTTCGATCTAATGCACGAGGGCAAGAGCATCCGCTCTGTGGTGACTTTCTAATGGCATCAAACTGCTTGAGCACGGTTCGCTGCTTCGGCGGCGAACAGCACCGCTTTCAACATACGTCACAGGTACTTAATTGCGACATGATTTATGCGGTCTATGTGCCGCCTCAAGCGGCTGAAGGTCCGGTGCCAGTGGTGTACTACCTGTCGGGACTGACCTGTACCGATGAAAACTTTGTGACCAAAGCGGGTGCTCAGCAGTATGCCGCAGCGTTGGGGGTGGCCGTTGTGGCACCGGACACCAGCCCGCGGGGCGAAGGGGTGGCGGATGACCCCGAGGGCAGTTACGACATGGGGCTGGGCGCCGGCTTTTACCTCAATGCCACCGAAGCGCCATGGTCAGCTCACTACCAGATGTACGACTATGTGGTAACGGAATTACCGCAAGTATTAGCGCGAGCCTGCCCGCAGATAGACACCTCGCGTGCTGCCATTACCGGGCACTCAATGGGTGGGCACGGCGCCCTGACGATCGGCCTCAAAAATCCTGACCGCTATGCATCATTTTCAGCCTTCTCACCCATTGTGGCGCCCACACAGTGCCCCTGGGGCGAAAAAGCGCTCTCCAACTATCTGGGATCAGATACCTCCACTTGGGACGCATATGACACTTGCAAACTACTGGGTCAGGCGACTGAGCAGCGGCCCATCCTTATCGATCAGGGGACAGCGGATAACTTCCTCGAAGAGCAGCTAAAAACGCACTTGATTGAGGAGGCCAGCCGCGCCGCCAACTACCCGATCGAAGTGCGCATGCAGGAAGGCTATGACCACAGTTACTATTTTATTGCGTCTTTCATCGAGTCGCATCTGGCGTTCCACGCCAGACATCTCGGGGTAACGTAAACCGAATAGCCTTACCCTAAGGCAGAATTCGGCAATACGAGCAGAGCTAAAAAAGGCGCCATTAGGGTGCTTTTTTTATAAAGTTCATGCCTGTGCATCTCCATCCAGCAACCCGGTAGCAGGGTCGCCGGCTGGCTCGGCACTAATGATGACTGTGGCTGCTCTCGTGTGTTTCACGCTCGTCGATGATCTTCTTCATGTAGGTCCACGAAGTCTCATTGCGTCTTGGGTCATCGAGCGGCGGCGGCGCCACATACTCCGGATAATTGGCGTCAATCTCGGACTGCAGCAGATCAGCGAGCTGATCATAATTGAGCAACTTGCGCCCCATGGCATTGAAATAAAGCATGCCCGCGCGCCCGTTCATCTCCATCCACGGTAACCACTGCGCCAATCGTACCCACGAAATCACGGGATAGGCCACCGGCTGCGATGCATCCAGTAACTCAGCGACGTCACCATTGAAATCAAAAATCTCCGTCGCGTGATAACTACCACCGACATATTTCTGATACTCGCCGCCCATCGCATTTTTATAAAACAGGGGTATCTCGTAGTTGATCAGATACTGGCCATTGATGTCCCGATAGGTAAAGGCCTTCTCCGAACCATCAGCATTGACCCCAAAGCTGGGACGGCCGTTGACCGGATCGTTGGCAACGTGAATCACCTCATTGGCTTCCCCGGTCCAGGGGTTGTCAAAAGTGCGCAACACCTCACCGGTTTTTGGGTCGAGGTAGAGCATGATTTCTCTGGATACCAGGCGATAACCGGTGCCCTTGTCGGGGTCTTCCACCTGCCCACATTGGCGCACGTTCATACCCAGTAAGCCAAAAATCCTTCGGTCAGGCTCTCCGGGTACACGGGAATAAGCGTAGCCGGACCACTCAAAGACCTGAGGTGAGCTATCCTCTGTCGAGCATTGGATTTTGCGATTCAGGGCGACAAAACCCTCGGCGGAATTGGGGTCAATGGTCTGCGCCTGTATCGCTACAGCTAATAGCCCAGACAGCAAGAAAGTGGTAGACCGGGTCGTGAATGACGACAGTCGCATGGGCAATTCTCCTTGTTCTTAAATCTTTGCAGGGAGCATAGCCCGTTTGAGAAAAGATATAAACGTATGACAATATGCTCTTTAATCCCCTGCTTCACTGAGGTGCTCACCCGATGACCTCGACACTCACGCGCAGACGCCTCTTGGAAGGCTCACTGGCAGGCGTAGTGGCCGGTGTGAGCAGCGGTTGCGCCGACCACCGCTTAGGGCGAAGCGTCGTAGTCGTGGGTGCCGGGCTGTCGGGCTTGAATGCGGCTCTGATTCTGGAGCGCTGGGGTTTCGAAGTGCGGGTCGTAGAAGCCAGAGAGCGGGTCGGCGGCCGTCTCTGGACGCTGGACCACTTACCCGGCTCACCCGAGGGCGGCGGCAACGTCATGGGTTCAAATTATGGTCGCATCTTCAAGATGGCCCACGACCTCGAAGTACCGTTGCGCTCGCCACCCCGCACCCTGCCCAGCGACTACTTTGTTGGAGCACAACGCATTCGGCGCAATGACTGGGCGAGTGCTACAGCCAACCCCCTTCCCGACAGCTGGCGCAACGTCCCGCCCAATCGATTGATGGGAAAACTAAATGCATCGAACCCCCTGCTACAAACGCGCGCATGGCACGACCCCGCGCTGATGGCGACGGATCAATCCGCCCTGTCAGGGATGAGAGCACTGGGCTTCCCCGACGCGGCCATCCAATTGATTGGCGCCAACAACAGTTACGGCAACAATCTGGAAGAAACCAGTCTGATGTCACTCTACCGCGTCATGGGCGAGTTTGGCCGACTGTCCGGGCCCGCTCTGGCGGTGAAAGAGGCCACACGGGGCAACATGCGGCTGCCCGAGGCAATGGCCGGGCAATTGCGCCAACCGGTTGAGATGGACGCGCCTGTGACCTCAGTCCAGCAGTCATCCTCGGCCACAAGGGTGACGCTGGCGTCGGGCAAGACGCTGGATGCCGACGCAGTCATTATCACCCTGCCACTCCCTGCACTGCGTCGCATCGACATGGATCTGCCCGCAGCCCGAGTAGCACTGTTAGAGGCGGTCGACTATCACAAGGTAGTTCAACTCCACTGTATCGTCGAAACCCCTTTCTGGGAGAGCGCCGGCTGGGGTGGCTCTTGGTGGACCGATAGCCTCCTCGGCAGAATCTTTACACGGCCGATACCCGACACAACCCGCTACAACATGACCGTGTGGATCAACGGCGATGACTGCGATGAACTCAATGTAATGGATGAAGCAGCCTGCACCGACACCATTGCTCGTGCGCTCTGGAAACTGATGCCGGATGCGCGCGAGGTGACCTCGGTCGGCCAGTTAGTGAGGTGGACTAACGATCCGCACGCTGGCGGCGTCTGGGCGTTGTGGCGACCGGGTCAGGCAGCGACCGCACATGCCGCCCTGCGCGCCCCCGCGGGGCGAGTGTTCTTCGCCGGCGAACACACCGCAGAATCCTACCGCGGCATGGAGGGCGCAATGGAATCGGGAGAGCGTGTTGCGCTGGAAGTCATGAGGCTACTGGCGTGAATACGTGCTTGCGTCAACTCGCAGTTAGCTTGGTGCTCTCTGGCTTTGCGAACCTGACTGCACTAGCGAATCCGCTTACCGAGGAGCAGTTGTACGACATCGCCTGCAGTGCTTGCCACAGTCTGGGGCACACCGCTGACCATCACGTTGGCCCGCCGCTGGGCGGACTACTCAACCGCCCTGCAGGAGCAGTCGAGGGGTACCGCTATTCCGAGGCACTGAGCAGCTCGGGTTGGCGGTGGTCGCTACCGACACTGCTGGCTTGGCTCGCGGAGCCTGACGCCGCCATACCCAATAATGCGATGCAGTATGTGAATCCTTTGACCGCTGAAGAGAGCCAGCGGCTCGCTGACTGGCTACTGCAGCAACCGTGAGATCACAGCTGATCGATACGAGCCTCCCAGCCCGCCAACAGCGGCATGTGAGTCGTCGGGGCCAGCTCACCAAGATCAATCCCCGCCACCTGCAAGGTCGCCCAGGCCAGACACAGATTGGAGGACAACACGGGGCCTGGCAGCATCTCAGACAATTCGGCGACAGCGCGCAGCGTCGGCAGACCGGTGCCAGTAATGAGATAGGCGTCCGCCTGCCGGTTTTGCCATCGATATTTGATGCGCTCTGCAGCGTCCCGAGGCGACAAGCCGTAAATGGCCCGGGTATCGCCCTGACCCGGATCGAGGGAGACTTGATCCACCACCTTAAACCCTCTGCTCTGCCAATGCGTATCGGCCGCGTCGAGCAACCATTGCGGATACGGGCAGATGAGTGCGAGGGAATGAGCACCAAGATGCGCCAGCGCGCGCTCGATAGCGCACGCGGCCGAGACAATGGGCTGCTCGCGACGCGCGCTCAACTTGGCAAGGTTCGCCTCCACCGCGTCGTGGCCAAGCAGATAACTGGAACCCGTGCAGGCCAACCCCACGGCCTGCATTGCAAGCGTATCGAAGCGGTTCAGCGTCTCGGCGATGTCGGTAAAGTAAGCGCGCAGCCGCGTCGCGGGATCGGGTTCGGCGCTAACCATACGGACCGTGGCACATGTCACCCCTTGTGGCATCAGGGCCCGGAATTCGGTCTCCGCGGTCGGGTTCGCCTGAGGTGTTGCGAGCCCCAGAGCGCCATTGCGCCCGTAGTAACCCCCAGTCATTTACGGCATCCCTGTGTAATTTTTGCACTGCGCCGCAATATATCACGCACATTTTCAAGCGCTGTGCCGACTCGGTTGCCGCGCGTTGCGTTGACCGCCTGTGGCCACAACAAACCCCATGGTTGAGTCCACTGTCGCCATAGTGGGCGCTGGCCCTTCGGGATTGACGCTGGCCTGGTGGCTGGCTAGTCAGGGGGTGACCGTGTCGGTACTGGAGCGTGAGGCAGCGATCCCAAAAGACATGCGTGCCTCCACTTTCCATCCGGCCACATTGGATTTGCTCGATGAATCCGGTCTCGCCAGCGAACTGGTTCAACGGGGCACGGTGGTGTCGCAGTGGCAGTACCTGATTCACGAGACCGGTGAACGCGCAGTCTTTGACATGGCGTGCCTCGACGACGTCACCGACTACCCTTTCCGGTTGCAGTGCGAACAATTCCAGCTCACCGAACTGCTGGCTGCGAGATTGGCTGAGCACCCCCTGTGCACTCTGCATTTCAATACCTCTTTTCAGGACGCAGTCACCGAAGATGAACAAGTTCAACTCCGTTATCACGATTCGGATGGCGCGCAACGAGGCGTCTGCGACTGGCTGATCGCCGCCGACGGCGCCAGCAGTCAAGTCAGGAAATCGCTCGGTCTGACTTTCGACGGCACGGTGTTCCCTAAAACTTCTATCACACTGGTGATGGAGCATCCTTTTGAGGAGGATATTCCCAATCTACTGGGCGTGAATTATGTCTGGCTACCCGATCGGCACTACAGCCTGATGCGCCTGAGGGACACATGGCGTTTTACCTACTCTCCCGCGCCTGGACAGGACGCGGAAACCGCTTTGAGCGACGCGGTAGCGCGAGCACACATTGCGCGAGTCTCTCCTCGAGCCGCGGAGACCACCATCCGCAGCCGAAACATCTACACCCTGCATCAACGGTGTCTGGAACAATTCTGCCATGGGCGCATTCTCTTTATGGGGGATGCGGCCCACCTAAACAGTCCAGCGGGCGGTATGGGAATGAATAGTGGCATTCATGACGCGCGATCATTGGCTGATCATCTGGTGCCGGTCTTGCAGGGAGAGGGGGTCGGCTTGCTGGAACGTTACGATCGTCGTCGGCGAACCATCGCGCTCGAAGAGGTACAGCGCCTCTCGGCACAAAACTACGCCAGACATCGAGAGACAGACCAAGAGAAGCGGCGCCTAATATGGGAGGATCTGCAGGAAATTGTGGGCGACCCCGCGCGACATCGCAGTTATCTCCTTGATGCGGCTATGATCCGATCACGCGAGCGCGAGGCGGCCATCGAATGAGGCGGATGCTATGACCACGGTTCAACAGGCGATTATTGATCTGGAGCTAACGCTCCCTGAGATCATCACAGGTCATATCGATGGCGCCGCCGTGCCAGTGAGAGAGGAGGCCGTCAAACACCCCGTACATTTCCCGGGCACGGGCGAGCAGATCTCTTCGCTGCAGGAGGATGATCCCACGGCAGTGGCAAACGCCATTGCGTGCGCCAGATCGCGTTTTCAAGATGGCGCCTGGTCTAGCGCCTCGACTGCAACCCGACAGGGTATCTTTCGTCGCGCAGCCGAGCTGATCAGACAGCACGCCGAAACGCTCGGGTTACTGGAGTGTCTTTGCGCAGGGCTGCCCTCTTCTCATTTGGCATCTCGGCAAGTGCCGAGAGCGGCAGACAATCTAGATTTTTTTGCCGACTACATTGGCGTGATGGCCGGAGAAACCTTTGAGCAGTTGTCGGGGTATCAAACCAGTGTCACCCGGCAGCCAGCTGGCGTTGCGGCACTATTCGCTCCATGGAACGCACCGCTAGCACTCGCCAGCATGCAGATTGCCTCGAGCCTGGCATTCGGTAATACCTGCGTGCTGAAACCCTCTGAATTCACGCCGCTCTCCATCTTGAAATTGGTCGCGTTGCTGGAAGAGGCGGGATTGCCATCTGGCACGATCAACGTCGTGAATGGCAGTGGCTCGGTCACCGGCGCAGCGCTAGCGGGCTCACCTGATATTGATCGCATCGCGTTTACAGGCGGCGGCAGTACCGCAAAGCAGGTGATGGCCGCGGCGGCAGCACACCTGACGCCAGTCCACTTCGAACTGGGCGGCAAGTCGGCCAACATCGTTTTTGACGACGCCGATATCGAGCGGGCAGTAGACGGCTCACTGGTCAATATTTTCAGCAACAGCGGCCAGATCTGTATCGCTGGGTCACGCATTCTGGTGCAGCGCGGAATCGCCGAGCGCTTCACAGAGGCCTTTGTCGCTAGAACCCGGTCTCTGATCGTGGGCAACCCGTTGGAGGCACAGACTGAGGTCGGCCCTATGGCATTCAAGGCGCATTGGCAACGGGTGCTGGACCATATTGAGCGCGCCAAGTCAGAGGGCGCAACGCTACTTTGCGGGGGAGAAGCACGCACTGATTTGGGGGACGGCTATTTTGTTGCGCCCACCGTTTTTCAGGTCGAAAACAATCAACTGTCCCTTTGCCAGGAGGAGGTGTTTGGACCTGTTGTCAGCATTCAGGTATTTGATGAAGACGACGACGCGTTGTCGATCGCCAACGACAGCCGCTTTGGCCTCGTCGGGTACTGCTGGACCCGCAGTCTTGCCCGAGCGCAGGCTTTTCAACAACAGGTCGACGCTGGAACCCTATGGATCAACACACCGCTGGCGCGGGATTTACGCGCACCCTTCGGTGGTTTTAAAGAGTCCGGCATTGGTCGCGATGGGCCCCGTCAAGCCGCTGAATTTTTCACCGAGGAAAAAGCCACCATTACAGCCGTGGGTAACACACCCATTCGTAAGTTGGGGCAAATCAAGTGATCGCGACCATGCACCTCCACCCTATCCGCATGCTGCAACACGCGTACCGACTGCAGCAGGTTTCGAGTAACAGGCAGAACCATAATGATAAGAAAAGGGCCAAGAACATAAGATGAAAGTGAGCCGACGCACGCTGGTGATCTTTCATCGCTGGCTCGGATTGATTGCAGGGCTGTGGCTCCTGACTTTGGGCGTGACCGGTATTTTTCTGGACCACGACGAATGGCGCTGGTTGCGCCAAACCGAGGTGCCGGAGACCTGGCTGTCTCCGTCAATGATGCGGTACCTGCCTGCCACCGTGATGCGCTATGTCGTGGCTGACCCGACGGATGAGGACGCTTGGATCGGCGGCTCGGAGCGCGGGCTATGGATTACGCGCAATCGCGGTGCCACCTGGGAGGCGCTGCGGTTCCCCAACGAGCAACACCCCCAAGTCCTGCGTTTCGCAAAAATAAACGTGGACGATCAGCGCCTCGTTGTCATCGCCACCGACGACGGGCTCTGGATGATGCCCGAGTTTGGCGGCCCTATCAGCCGTCTGGCGCTCGACGGGCATTTCATCAACATGATCTCACCCGGCGCCACCCCTCACTCCATTGTTGGTGTCGATGATTTCAGCACCGTATTCACTCTGGACGTCACCCAACCGGAGAACATCCAGC
>JAYNYK010000082.1:0-9404 GCA_038102985.1 Halieaceae bacterium | reverse complement strand
CGGCCCATAAAAAGCGCACTTCGTGGTTGGCGCGGTGAAAGCTGTAGTAGGTGAGATCATCGAGAAAAAAGAGCAGCACCCACCACAGCGGTGCCCGGCTCACAACGTCTTTAAGCGGCGAGAGCTCCCAACAGACAAACATGAGCAACACGCCACCCAGCTTTGGGAGTACGTCGATCACTACGGTCAGCAACATCACGCCCATGGACGCGAGAAAGTCTTGCCGCTCATAAAGCGCCAAAGACTTTCGCCACGCGACTGTCCACTCGATCAGCAGGGCGGTAAAGAAAAGGGGCAAGGCATAGATGACCCAGTCATCCTGAAGCAGCGCAATAGCCTGTGGTAGTAGATTGTCCATCGGTTACCTCGCGCCTATCTCGGCAGGTTGGGCACTCTGTGCGAGATCGTTAGCCTTGCGACGAAATTGTGTGAGTTGCGCCATGATTGAGACCGCAATTTCCATGGTTGTTTTGGACCCAATCGAGAGCCCCACCGGGGCGTGTAATCTGGCCAGCGCATCGCTACTGAGTCCTAGCTGAGACAGCCGCTGCAGTCGCTTTTCAGTGGTGCGCACTGAGCCCAGCGCGCCAACATACCAGCAGGCTGAATCCAGCGCCTCCATCAGGGCCATGTCGTCCACCCGGGGGTCATGGCTCAGTGTAATCACTGCGCAGTGCTCGTCTGTCGCATGTTCCCGCACCACATCGTCGGGCAACCCCAGAATTTTCTCTACGTCGGGTCCCTGCCATTGATCCAGCGCCCACTCTCGCGAGTCGGCTAGCAACACTTCATAGTCCATGGCCAATGCCAACGTGCTGAGGTTGGCGGCTAACTGTCCGGCGCCAACCAATAACAGTCGATGTCGCGGTCCGAAGCAGTGAGTCAGCGTGTCGTCGCTTTTTTCAAGCGGCGCAAACTGCTCGGCAGGGCTGATCTGCGTCTCGCCACTTTGCAGCAAGACGCTACGGCACAAAGTTTGCCGCGTCGACATGGCGTGGTGGGCGTCCTTCACCCAACCAAGATCCTTTGCATCGAGCTGCTGAATCGCCAGTTCCAGCCGGCCACCACAGGGCAGGCCCCACTTTTCGTTGTCCTCGGCGCTGACACCATAGTCGGTCAGATACATCTTAGGCCCGTTGAATTCCCCTGCCAGCAGGCGCGCGATCAAGTCCTCTTCCACGCAGCCGCCCGAGACGCTACCCACCTGCGAGCCGTCGGCGCGAAAGGCCACCAGCGAGCCAACGGGTCGAGGCGACGAGCCAATGGTCGCGACCACGGTCACCAACCAGGGTTTTTCACCTTGGTTCAGTGATGCCAATAGGCAGCTGAGAATGGTCTGGTCAGTGGAATTCATCGGTCATGGTTTTACGTATTTAAGAGAGGCATCGCCGTTTTGGTTGTCCGTTTGTTGCAAGGGACCCAGGCTCCGTCCCCAATGACACCCCAAGTGTAGGCGACTCGGCAGCTTGCTGGGAAAGTTATGGCATAAACATTGCCGATACCGCATCATATGCGCCCTCAATCACCAACCATTCAAGACAGGTAGCGAACCATGCCCAACCCCGTCTATATCTATGATGCGGTGCGAACGCCGCGCAGCAAAGGTAAGTCCACCGGCACTCTGCACGAAGTGAAACCCATCGATCTGGCCGCAGGACTGCTGGTCGAATTACAGAAGCGTCACGATCTGGATACCAGCTATGTTGATGACGTGGTCATGGGCTGCGTGTCGCCTGTAGGTGAGCAGGGCTCCGATGTGGCCAAAATGGTGGTGCAGAACGCCGAGTGGGACGAATCGGTTCCCGGTGTGCAGCTGGACCGCTTCTGTGCTTCCGGCCTCGAGGCCGTCAACATTGCCGCCCAGAAGGTGGCCTCTGGCTGGGAAGATCTTGTGGTCGCGGGTGGCGTGGAGTCGATGTCCCGTGTGCCGATGGGCTCTAACGGGGGTGCCATGGCCGGCGATCCCGAATTCGCGGTCAAGACCAGTTTTGTGCCGCAGGGTATCGGCGCTGACACCATTGCCACCCTGGCGGGTTGGTCTCGGGAAGATGTTGACCAATATGCCGTGACCTCACAGCAACGCGCCGCCAACGCGCGCGACAACGGGTGGTTCGATCGCTCTGTGGTGCCGGTCAAAGACAGCAGTGGCGTAACCATTCTTGAACGGGATGACTTCATCAAGCCCGAGACCACGGTGGAGGGCCTCGCGGGTTTGAAACCGTCGTTCGAGATGCCCGGCAGCATGGGCTTTGATGACGTGATCCTCGCCAAATACAACACTTTGGATCATATCGATCACGTGCATACCCCCGGCAACTCCTCGGGGATTGTTGATGGTGCCAGCGCGGTCATGATCGGCAGCGAAAAAGCAGGAGACGATTTGGGGCTCAAGCCCCGCGGCCGCATATTGGCGACTGCGGTGCTTGCCACCGATCCCATCATTATGTTGACCGGCCCCGGACCTGCGGCAAAGAAGTGTTTGGCCAAGGCCGGTCTTACCCCAGCAGATATCGATCTTTGGGAAATCAACGAAGCGTTTGCGTCCGTGGTATTGCGCTATATGCAGGACCTGGATCTCGATCTGGAAATCACCAACGTCAACGGCGGAGCCATTGCTATGGGCCATCCATTGGGTGCCACGGGGGGATGTCTGGTGAGCACGGTCCTCGATGAGCTCGAGCGACGTGATGCCAAACGCGCCATGTTGTCGCTGTGTGTGGGCGGCGGTATGGGGATTTCGACGATCATTGAGCGCGTGTAAGCGTCAGGTTATAGGGAAGTACAGCAGCATGAGTGGATTTGGTTACGAGAAAGACGCCAATGGCGTGGTGACGGTGACGATGGACATGGAGGGTCCGGTCAACTCGATGTCAGAGGCGTTCCTGCCCGCGCTTCGCGAAACCGTGGAGAAGCTCGAAGCTGAGAATGACCTAACCGGTGTGGTGTTGGCGTCGGCGAAGAAAACGTTTTTTGCAGGTGGAGATTTGAACTCCCTGTGTCAGGTCACCCAGGAGAATGCGGAAAACTTTTTCAATGAGGCGCAAGCCATCAAAGCAGAGTTCCGCCGACTTGAGAAGTTGGGTAAGCCCACGGTAGCGGCGATTAACGGTGCCGCTTTGGGGGGTGGACTCGAACTTGCGCTGGCCTGCCATTACCGGATTGCTTGGGATAATAAGGCGGTTCAGTTGGGTTTCCCCGAGGTGACTCTGGGTTTGCTCCCGGGAGGCGGCGGGGTCGTGAAAGCGATTTATCTGATGGGGTTAATGGCCTCAAATGAATACCTGATCGAGGGCAAGCGCGTAGCGCCGGCTAAGGCCAAAGAAGCGGGCCTGATTAATGAAACCGTCGATAGCCTCGACGATCTGGTCCCAAGAGCCAAAGCCTGGATCGCCGAGAATCAAGATAACGAGGCGGCGTGCACCCAGCCATGGGACACCAAGGGTTACAAGATTCCCGGTGGCAACGCCAATCACCCGGCGGTGGCGCAGATGCTGCCCGTGGCATCGGCCATGATCGCCCAGAAAACCCGCGGGTTGCTCCCCGCGCCGGTGAAGATTCTGGATGTCGCGGTCTCTGCAATGCGGGTCGATTTTGATACGGCAATGCGCATTGAGAGCCGCGGTTTGACCGAGCTGGCCCTAACCCCGGTGGCGAAGAATATGATCAATACGTTCTTCTTCAACCTGAATCAAATCAACGGTGGCGCCTCACGCCCTAAAGACATCGAGCCCCAAACCACCCAGAAGGTTGGCGTCTTAGGTGCGGGCATGATGGGGCAGGGCATCGCCTATGTGTCTGCTATGGCGGGCATAGCGGTCGTGCTCAAGGATATTTCACTGGAAGCGGCAGAGAAGGGCAAAGCCTACACAGAGGGCTTGCTTAAGAAGCGCGTGGAGCGCGGCCGCATGACCGAAGACAAGGCACGGCAGGTGCTGGATCTCATCAAGCCCACAGCCGAAAACAGCGATCTTGATGGCTGTGACCTCATTATCGAGGCGGTGTTTGAAAATATGGCGCTGAAACATGAAATCACCAAGGAGTTGGAACCCCATCTGGCCACCGGTGGCGTGTGGGGATCCAACACCTCGACGCTGCCGATCACACAGTTGGCGGAGGCCAGCGCCAATGCGGAAAACTTTATTGGTATTCACTTTTTCTCGCCAGTAGACAAAATGCCCTTGGTCGAGATCATCATGGGTGAGAACACCAGTGATCTTGCCTTGGCAAAGGCGTTTGACTACACCAAGCAAATCCGCAAAACGCCGATAGTGGTCAACGATTCCCTCGGCTTCTTCACTTCACGCACCTTTGGGACCTATCTCGATGAAGGCGTTCGGCTCCTGACAGAGGGCGTGCATCCAATCCAAATCGATAACCTCGGTAAGGCCATCGGCATGCCCGTGGGGCCGTTAACCGTGTACGACGAGGTCAGCCTCGAATTGTCGCGGAAAGCCTGGGCGACCTGGAAAGATATGGGCGTGTTGGATAACTGGGGCGATGGCTCGATCACGAGGGACGTCATTGAGACCATGGTCGGTGAACACGGCCGCGGCGGACGCCACCATGGAGGCGGTTTCTACGAGTACGGCGATGACGGCAGCAAGAAAATCTGGCCCGGGCTGATGGATATTTACTACAAGCCCGATACCACTGTTGCCGAGCAGGATATTAAGGACCGACTGCTGTTCCGACAGGTGATCGAGGCGTTGAAATGTCTCGAAACCAATGTCTTGCGGACCGTGGCGGATGGCAACATTGGTTCCATCATGGGTATCGGTGCGCCGGCCTGGACGGGGGGGCTGATTCAATTCGTGAATACCTATGGACTCGAGCGCTTTAGTGCACGCTGTGACGAACTCGCGAATCAGTATGGCGATCGATTCGTAGCGCCGGCGATTGTGGCGGACAAAATCGCGGCGGGCGAGGTTTTTAGCTAGGCGCCACCGAGCCCGTCTTTGGTCAGGCGCCCAGCTTACGGTGTTGGCAGTGGTAACCCACAGCGGGCGTACTGTGCCGCGGTGCTCTCAATGGACGCCCTCAAAGTACCACTTCGATCAACGCGGGCCCCCTGTGTGACAAGGATGCCTCAAGCGCCGCATCGAGGGCGGTGACTGTGGATACCCGGGTGGCTTGCATGCCCAGACCGCGTGCGACGTCAGTCCATTGGATCTCGGGATTGGTTAAGTCGAGTAATGACAGGGCCGTCGGACCGGGGGCCTCAACCCCCACGCGACTCAACTCAATATTGAGAATGGCGTAGGAGCCGTTGTTGAGAATCATCACGGTGACATCAAGCGCTTCTCTTACCATGGTCCACAGTGCCTGAACGGTATACATGCCCGATCCGTCCGCCTCCAGCGCCAACACTTTTCGGTCTGGGCACGCTACAGCCGCGCCAATAGCCAGCGGTAGTCCCTGACCTATGGCGCCGCCGGTCAACGTTAGCCAGTCATGGGGGGCGGCATTAGCCGTTAATAAAAAGGCGCCCAATCCATTGGTGGCGCCCTCGTCACAGACAATCGCGTTATCGGGAAGTCGGTTTGCAATCACTTTGCCCAGCTCACTGGCATCGATTGCGCCCTCTCCCAAGGGGTAATGTCCACGCTCGGCAATGATCTCCGGTTGTTGGGGGGCGTCCAAAAGGTCGGCGAGTCGGGTCATCGCGTCGACAACATCAACCCCGGCATCGGCGAGGACGCTCTGTGTGGCCCCCGAAGGAGTGAGCACGCTGGGTTTATTTGGGTAGGCAAAAAACGATACCGGCGCCTTTGCCCCTGCCAGTATAAGTGCGTCCACACCGGCAAGTTGCTCTGTCGCAGCTTCGCCGAAGTAAGCGAGTCGCTCAGTCGCCACGCGTCCGACGCCCCGTGCTTGCCGTGCAAAAAACGTTTCGCTGACAAGGCGGCAGCCGGTAGCAGCTGCCACGCGGCCCGCTTGTACCAGGCCTTCTTCCCGGAGCGCTCGACCGCCGAGGAAAAGGCAACTATGGGTTGCATTGCGGAGCACTTCGGCGACGGCGTGGATCTCACCGTCGCTCACCCGCGCTGAGGTTTGCTCGGGAAAGTGATATTCCGCGGCTTGGATGGTGGTCCAGGCATGATCAGCAGGCACCACAAAGGTGCTGATACTCCCTGGGTAGTCAAGGCTGGCTGCAAGGGCGTCGATGCCGGTTTGGGCAAGGGTTGCGGCGCTCTCGGACACCAGATAAGTTTTGGATACGGGCGATGCAAACCCTCGGATATCACTGGTGAGCGGCGCGTCATGTTGTAGGTGATCGGTCGCATGGTCGCCGATCATATTGAGAATAGGGGAGCGCGCGCGTTGCGCGTTATGGAGATTGGCGATGCCATTGGCAAAGCCGGGGCCAAGGTGCAGCAAAGTGAGGGCCGGTTTGTCAGCGAGGCGACCATAGCCATCTGCCGCGCCGGTCACCACGCCCTCGAACAAACATAGCACGGCCCGTATCACTGGCTGTTTATCTAACGCCGCCACGAGTTGCATCTCGGAGGTGCCGGGGTTGGCGAAACACGCGTCTACACCGTGCTCAGCCAGTGCATTAATCAGTGACTCTGCGCCGTTCATCGTATTTTCCTTGCTTGCGAGGGGCGAGCATGCCACCGCAAACGTTGCCTGTCATGGTGAAGTCTCGATCATGGGTGCATCTCGCCATTCGGTGATACGCAGGTGTCCTGAGTGACGCGTCGCTTCAGATTCAATGCCGCAGGTCGTGCCCGACATCCCGAGACGCTGAGGTGCCACTGGCATCACATGAGCCTCAGTGGGTCTCCTCGCCCCCGCTCACGTTCAGCGCCTCCCCCGTGATAAAGGCAGCCTCATCCGAGGCGAGAAATGCGACGGCGGCGGCGGTATCTTCCGGCCGGCCCACCCTGCCCAAAGGCACTCTCTCTGCAATCTGAGCGCGATAGGTTTCCGGGTCCAGGCCCCGTAGAGATGAGAAATATTCGCTTTGGGCTCTGCCCATGGCAGTGGTCACGTGATTGGGGCAGACCGCATTAACGCGTATACCTTTGGGTGCAAGGTCGATGGCTGCGGTGCGGGTAAGTCCAATCATCCCGTGCTTAGAGGACACGTAGGGCGCCATCTGGCGAAAGCCGCTTTTGGCAGCTTGACTGGCGATGTTGATAATGGCGCTGCCGTTGGACATTACGCGCGCCGCCTCCCGCGTGAACAGAAAAGCGCCCGTGAGGTTCACGGCGATCACCTGCAGCCACTCGTCCAATTCGAGCTCGGTCAACGGCTTAATAATGTCACCGATGGCGGCGTTGTTGATCAGAATGTCCAGACGGCCAAAATGCGCGACGGCACTGTCAATCGCGGCAACGACAGAGGCTTCATTGGTCACATCGCAACTGATGCCAATGGCTTGGTTTTCCTCGCTGACCAATTCGCAAACTACGGGGTTGTCATTGCCGCTATGTGCTCCCTCGCCGGTCATGACCGCATCGAGGTCGGACACGATGAGGTGACAGCCTGTCTCGCCCAAGCGTTTCAGTATGCCGTGCCCCAGCCCGCCTGAGCGGCCCGCGCCTGTGCACAGTGCCACCTTACCGTCGAGGCCTTTCATGCAATGGGCTCGGTCACCATGAACGTCGCTCCTTCGGCAAATTCCCTGAACTGCGCTGCCACTTCCTGCGCCGCCGGTGCACTGACAGCGCTCATGAAGTCGGTCATATCGTCGACCTGAATGAGCTCGACATAGGCATAAGGCACCGATGTTGAGCCGTCCAGTAATCGCTCGCTTCGCAATACATCAAACCCGCTACAGCCTGGCAGGCGCCTGACGCTCGGGATGTCGACGGTTCTCGCCCATTCTTCGTATTCGCGATGGTCCACACCCGACTTGAGATTAAAAAGGACAACGATGGTGGTCATAGTGACTCCTTACAATCCGCGCTTTGGTAGCTCTATGATGGGGCCCAAGGCTCTGGCTTGCCTCGAGATTTGTTCGCCTCGCGACTCAGCACCCAGCCTTGCTTACTCCGGATACTTAAACATATCATCAAACTGAAAAATCGAAACGCATCGAGGCCAGACATGAGTCTATCTCACGATCACGATATGGCAGTCTCCCTTAACCAGCAGGATCGCTCCCGTCGCGCTTTTGTGTCCACATTGCGATCCCATGTGCTGCAGCGGATGTCGGGTGACCTGCGCCAACATTTCGAGGGTTCTGTTGAACCCGAACATGCCAAATTTGGGAACCCGCTTGAATCGCCCGAGGCAATTCACGAGGCGCTAAAAGGCGAGTTTCCCTTTAAGGCCTACAGCAGCGTACGCACCGCTGCGCAAGAGATGGTCTTCGATGTCGTGAGCGACGCGGTTGACCGTCAACTGGAAGTGCTCAACGAGAAGGCAGCAAAACCGGCCAAGCATGGCACTTTAACGCTCAACCCATCGCTACAGCTGCCCAAAAACGTGACGGGTATCGACGTGCATTTGTCGCCCGGCAGCTATCACGCTGAGCATGCCGAGGATGATGTGACGGCGGGTGCGGTCTATGACAATTCCATTGATGTTTTTGCATTCGGTCAGTTTGGCAAACGGCACAATGACATCGGCGCGACATTGTCGAATTATCTGCGCCTAAAGTACCCCGATTTCGCGCCGTCAGCGGTTTTGGATTGTGGGTGCACCATCGGCCACAACACGCTCCCCTGGGCCGAAACCTTCCCCTCGGCTGAAGTCACGGCGATCGACGTGGCGGCGCCTGTGTTGCGTTATGCCCATGCGCGTGCCGAGTCGATGGGTGTTGCAGCCCACTTCAAGCAAATGGACGCCACTGCCATGGAATTCGACGATGCGCAGTTCGATGTCGTTTTCTCCTCCATGTTCATGCACGAGCTTCCCCTGAAGCATCTTCAGCACTATTTGAAAGAGGCTTACAGAGTGCTCAAGCCGGGCGGTATTTTATGGCAAATGGAATTGCCGCCAATGAATGCCATGCCAAGCTATGAGAACTTTTACATGAATTGGGACACGTTTTATAACAACGAGCCGTATTACGGCACGTTCAGGAAGCAGGATTACAAACAGCTCCTGATTGATGCCGGATTCAACGCTGGCGACTTTGTCGAAGCGACGATGCCAAGGTATACCTTTATCGGGGAGCGTGCTTTCAGCGAGGCGATTCAGGGCGGTAATACCTTTGACACACTGACTGGCCGGATGGATCCGAAGGGCACCCGTTGGTACGGTTTTGGTGCCTGGAAAAACTGAGTTGTGAATACGCGGAGGATTCCTCGAAAACGACGCGGTCAACGGCATCAGTTCTTTGACGCCGATGGTGTGGACGAGGTGCTCAGCTGCCTGCTGCGCCTGACTGCTGAAGTATCGGCCGTGAGTGAGCGCTTGTATCTCGCTGAGCGGGTACTGGAAGCGAGAGG
>JAYNYK010000081.1:0-9673 GCA_038102985.1 Halieaceae bacterium | reverse complement strand
GAGAGCTTGATGAGCCCAGTCGCGCAGCGGTTAAAACAATTCTCGATCAACAAAAACCCGTGGTGCGCGCGCTTCGCCAGGAAATGAGGGCGATTGATAAGACGCTGATACAAATCGTTCGGTCTCCAACTCTCGACACAACCGAACTCGAGCAAATCCTTTCAGCCCGCCAGGCTAAACAAACGGAATATCAATCGTTGCTACAGGATTCTCTGGAGTCCATTTTGCCCGCCCTCACTCCGCCACAGCGGGTGGCAGTGATGCGACGTATGCTGATGGAGAGTAAGCCACGGCGTCCCCCTCACAATAATCATGGAGGGAAACGTCATGATGAATTAGGGGCGGGAGGTCGGCCCAGCCCGCCGCCGTAAAGCGAAGAAGGACCCTCAGCGCATAAAAGTGCGTATCACCCGCGAGGCTGCAGTCTGTAGGCAACGTAAAATGGCAACAGGATTAGCAGCGCCAGAATAGCGACGAGCAAGGTTTCTCTCAGCTCTTTTCGCATCATATTGAGTGCCAACTGCTTGATATGACCATAATCCGCCGGCATCGGTAATACATGATTGTCTCTCACGTACTGATCGTAGGCCGCCAACATGCGTTGCAGCCGCTCAGGTCTCTCACTGGAGAGATCACGAGTTTCGCCGGGGTCCGCCTTAATGTTGAACAGGTGCCAACGATCGTCCCCAAGGGGGCCGCGATTAAAGACGATCTTGTAGTCTCCCTGAAATAGCGCGGCGTTGCCCGCAAGCTCGTAGCCCACTGCGTCATCCTCGCCATAGACTCGCTCAGCGCCACCCTGTAATACCGGCATCAAGTCACGCCCGATCATGGGCTCAATGGGTTTGCCACCGTGTCTGCCCCGGGGCGGTTCGATACCCGCGAAAGACAGAATAGTGGGGGTAATGTCCGTCACAAAAGAAAAGGCATCGCTCCGCACGCCGCTTCTGGGTAAGGCAGTACCGGCCACGATCAGCGGCACCCGCATACCGCCCTCGCCAGCATAGAACTTGTAGTAGGCAAGCGGGCTCACCGCCGCGCTGGCAAAGCTGGGGCTGATGGTGTTGTAGCTTCCCTTGAGGCCCAAGGTGTCGTAGTCACTGCGGTAGTTCAACGTGCTCAGCTGTCTCTGAACCGCAAAGCTATCGGGGTCAGCGGACCCTGCTCCCTCGGCGCCGTTATCCGAGGTAAAAATGAAAATCGTGTTTTCGAACTGACGCTGACTTTTGAGGTACAAGATCAAACGGCCGATATGATGATCCATCGCTTCGACCATGCCGGCATAAACCGCCATACGTTTGGCTTCGTATCGCTGCCGCTCAGCATCCAGTGCCTGCCAGTCATCTGTGGTAGACATCGCCATCGTGCCGACCTCGGGCGGGATAATGCCCAGCGCTGTCGCCCGCGTATGACGTTGTTCACGGATGACGCTCCAGCCCACATCGTACACACCCATATAAGGTTCGATGAATTCCTGAGGCGCCTGCACCGGTATGTGCACGGCCTGAAATGGCAGGTAGGCAAAAAAAGGCGCATCGTCGTGAAGTTGGGAGTCGATAAAGTCGATGGTTTTGTCGACCAAAAAGCGAGATGAGTAAAAATCTTCTGGCAGGGTGTAAGGCTCGCCATCGGCAAACCAATTGGCGTTGTCATAGAGCGGCATGTAAGGGCGCTGCTCCCAGTTATCGGCTCCCGAATCGGCCAAGGCCACAGTCCGCTCAAAGCCACGTTGACTCGGCAACTTGCCCGGGGTGCTGCCCAGATGCCATTTGCCCGCCATGTAAGTGCGATAACCCGCTCCCTCGAGGAGCGTCGCTACCGTCACCACGTTGCTGCCAAGTACGCCCTGGTAGTAAGGGTCATGGCGCTGCTCCGGCGCCAGCATCTCAGGAATATTGGGTACGCCCGCCCGATGCGCATCGACCCCTGTCAGGAGCATGGCCCGGGCTGGCGCGCAGTTAGCGGCAGTGTGGTAATTCGTGAAAGTCACACCGGCCTCGGCGAGTGCCGACAAGGTAGGCGTATTGATCTCACTGCCGAAGGGCGCGATGTCGGAAAAACCAAGGTCATCCGCCAGAATCAATACGATGTTAGGCCGATCTCTCTCCTCACGTTGATTCAAAGGACTCAAATGCGCATCTGTTGGTGCTGAAGCAAACGCCAGTTTGCTGATAACCGTAAATCCGGTGCCAAAGAAAAAAGCCGTCAGCAACTGGCGCATAGTGCGCTCAAGACCGTTCGGGTAAATAGCGGGAGGCTAAAAATAGTATTAACGCCACCATCACTTCTGGCACGATCAGGGCCGTGGCCAGCGCCGCATCGTGCAGCAGCCACGCCAATATCCGGCCTGTCGCTGTCAGCGAAAGTAGAATGATAGGCGGGTAGTACCAGATGCTGCGCTGTGTGGTCAGGCCCATCAGAATGCACACTGCCAGTGTTAGAAAGAAAGCCGACATATCGCCGACCTGAGAGCTAAGACCGATGCCACTGCCCAACACCAGACCGAATTCTGGTGCCACAGCAGCGGGCGCCAGCAGCCACCGCAGCCCGGTGACCAGGAACAAGACGCCGGGCACCAGCACCAAAATTCTCACCAAGGTGATCATGGCGACTAGCCTCGCTCTGCAATCACTTGCATCATGCGGTGGGCCGTCTCAAGCCCCGAGTTTTGATTCTGCCCCGTCACAAAGCGCTGCTCGTCATCCACCGCCACGTGCGTAGCAAAAATATCGCGAAAGGCCGTCTGGCTCTCATACAACGCACCTGCCTTTCGCAGTTCGGTCTCGGGATGCAGCGGCGTCATCTCTATACCCAGTTCCTTAATCTGTTTATCGGATACGCCGGTCATGCGCCGACCCGCGATCAAGGTGTTTCCCTCGTTATCTTTGGCTTTCACCAGCCCTAACACGCCGTGACAAACGCCGCCGATGACTGCCACACGCTCGCCGTAATAGGCTTGGGTCATTTTCTCGGCCATCGCCGGCGTCTGGGCAAGATCATAGGCCGCACCCCATCCTCCCGAGATAAAAACAATGTCGTACTGGCTGACATCAACATCGGCAATCGCCAGTGAGTTTTGCACTTTTGCCTGCGCAATCGCGTCATCCAGGTAACGCCTATCTTCCGGTGTACTCACCGGGTACGACAACGTCTGGGGGTCAATGGGTATAACCCCCCCCTTGATACTCGCCAAATCAACCGACATGCCACCATCGAGGAACGTGTAATAAGGGTGGGTAAACTCGGAGGCCATCACGCCCGTTTCAGGCCCTTCAGTCTCTCCCGGTTTAGCAAGCACGTTATGGCTGGTGGTGATTATCAACGCCCGCTTTCCCGGCAGGGCAATCGCTGGACCTTCGTATATTGGGTGTAAGCCCGCCGCATGCAAAATTGTGGGTAAGGCGGTTAGTAGAACAACGACCAGGCCCACGGTAACACCCAAGCTAACATAGAGTTTTTTCATATAGCCTCTCCCATTGGTCTGGCCAAGCATCTGGCATACGCTAAATTATATTGGCATTTATTATGCCATAACGTTCCGCGCGCAGTACGCCCCCACCTGCCATCAGCAGTTAGCATCTACTGACCCAGCAGCAGCCTTTTTTTGAACTAGGCAGTTGAATTGAGCGCACGGCTAGAGCTCCGGCGATTGCCTTTCAGCGTCGTATGTACCCCGATGGATACAGCGGCAGGAAACTCATCTTGTGCACACCGCTGCGGAACAAGCTAGGGTATGCCTGAGCGTGTGGGTCAGCTCCTGAGTTATAACCTTTAGGCCCAGTAGGACGAACAGATTCGGGGTTGCTCGCCTGACGACCATTAATGCGGTAGTGCCAACGCGCTTTTAAAGGGTGACATTTGAAACCTTCACGCTAACACCAAAATCAACGAGCTCAAGATTCTGAGACCTCGATAATATTGTCGTCTCCCTTTCGGTCAACAAATTTGCTGTAAGGATCAATACCTATGAAAAGTGGCTTCTCTGCCGTGACAATGACTATCGACTGTTGCCCCGATTTCATCGGTCTCATCTCAAACAACAGCACATCCTCTGGCTCCAATACGTCATAGTCTGGTCGCTTGGTAAATGCCCCTACATCAACGAGATTATTGAACTCGGCATCCTGCTCAGCGCCCTCCCCATCCGCATACATTTTTTTCACCGAAGCGATGAAGGTGGTTTCAAAACCACCCTCGGGTAACGGCCGCACGGTCGCATCGACCACGCTAAAGTCATAGAGGGTAATTTCCTCCAACAAATCAGCTACCAACCGTCGCTCTGAATCATCACGCGCGAGCTGCTTAAAACCTGCCACTAAATCGATCGTTGTCGCATAGGGCTGTCCCTTGAATCGGTATTGTTCCAACAGGGCGGCAAGCATGCGGTTCACGCGATCTTCTCCAAGCCGGTCTTGGAGCAAATACATCACGACCGCGCCTTTTCGGTAATGAATATAGCCCTGATTTTCTACACGGTAGAGCGGTAGCTCTTCGATAACCTCTCCACCTCGCGCAGACAGGTAGGCATCCAGCTCATACTTGAGAAAGCGGCGAATTTGCTCTTCGCCGTACATCTGCTTCATGACCATCAGGGCGGAGTACTGCGCCATGGTTTCTACCAGCATCGTGCCACCTTGCATGTAAGCACTGATCAACTGGTGAGCCCAATACTGATGGCCATACTCATGTGCCGTCACATAGGTCACATAGTCTATGTCGTTGCCATCGGCAGCGTTTGCAATAAAACCGATCCGCTCAGAATACGGCACGGTGCCGGCAAATGCCTGAGCAAATGACGCGTAACCGGGAAACTCGATGATGCGCGCATGATCAAACTGATAGGGACCAAAGTTTTTCTGAAAGTAATCCAGCGATACGGCCATTGCATCGAGCATGCGCTCCGCGTTAAACGCGTGAGTCGGATGATGGTAAATCTCCAGCTCAATCCCGTCGTGCTGTCTGCTAGTCGCACTGTAGTCAGCAGACTGAATGGAGAAAAAGCCGAGAATGGGGTTAGTGGATTGGAATCGCACCACCCGGCGATCGCCCTCAATCCGATCACTTACCACTTTCCCAGGCGCAACAGGTGTCTGGTCTGCGCTGGTCGTTACAGTAATATCAGACATGACCCAATCGACATTACCGACGTAATTCCGCTCTCTGGCCGCCTCGTCTTCAAGCTTCGGCATGCGCAGTTCAGCCGGCAAGTCATACTTCCTTCGCGTCGCACGGTCTTGCAGCAGCACAGAGCGGTCGAATCCGAACTGAGGAGCGAACTCCGAGTTATTGAGAAAGATTCCATTCTTGACCAGTCGGGAATCCTCATCACTCGTTCGCAAAGCTTTTTTAATACGCTCCGACTGAAAGGTGACGGTCATCTCCTCTCCGGGAAGCATGGGTTGCTCCAGCGCGAAAATTTGGTAGCCGTAATCCTCGCCCTCATCAAGCGTAAGCGTGGCGCTGGGGATATCAATATTGACTAACTCGGAGTAACCATCCTGAAAGACCACATGTAACTCGTTGACAGGCGCACCCGTATCATTAATCAACTGGTAAGTGCCCTCAAAATAGGCCTTGTCGTCCGCGGGAAACAAATCGACATTGAGTTCCACACTGGTAATCGAAGGCTGCCCGACTCCCTCATATTGAAGGAATGACTTCTCATAATCTGCCAGCCGTTCCTCAACCTCATCACTGGTCACATACTCACTGATGACATTCATTTGATAGAACAACCAAGCGCCGGATGTCGCCGAAACCAACAGCCCCGCAAAGGCCACCCCAGCAGGTGCGCCCTTGAAGCGAGACGGGAATCGGCGGATCTGCGATGCAATGGAGATACCGACTCCTCGCCGCCAGAACAAATAGGATAAGACTGACAATATTAAGCAGACGCCGCTCCAATACAGGCGCAACCACCAAGATTTGGCGCCTCCTACGTCTGTCCCATTCATATCAGAGACGCGAACAAAGCCCGTCTCGCCAAAGTTGTAGAGAGGGTGCTCAAAACCTATTGATACAAGAGTGATGGAGGCAACGAGGTAAATAGCCATTAGCCCCCAGCCTACATACTTGCTACTACTCAATGACTGCAGAAAAACGGCCAAAATGGCAATCATCAACATATCGACTGCAAACGGCAGAATGAACCAGAAAAAGTATTTGTGGAGCTCTAGGTCAACATAACCGCGCAGCAACTGGACGAATATCGCCGCCAGACTGGCTATAAAAAGAGTGACAATTAGCACGGCCGAGACAGCGATCACCTTCGGGATAAAATAGGCCCAGTTGGGCAGCGCAGTTGAATCGATAAGCTCATTCATACCGCGCTCGCGGTCTCTCCAAACCAATTCTCCCGCAAAATATATGGCGATTATGATCGGGATGATCCCAAAAGAACCCAGTAAGGGCAGGATCAGGGCAAAGGTCATGGGTACCGATGGCGTGCCGTACAGCTCATTAGCAAACCAAAGCGCGCCACCCGAATTAGTCAAACCCAAAAGAATAAGAACAAAAAAAGCGGGGCTTTTAAAAATCATCCCCGTCTCAAGGCGTGTTCGGGCGAGCAGTCTCGCTGATGCAGAGGCAGCCTGATTGGGCACCGGGAGCCTGCTGACCACGTTGGGTGCTACAAGCGCTTCTTTTTTTTCCCTGTTAGCATCTTTTTTGAGCTGGCGCGCGGACATGCCTTTCTCAGAAAACGAGTAACGCCAGAAAGCGACCGAAAAGGCTAGCATCGACAACATCAACACCAACCCACGGTTGTAAGCGACGGATCCCTCGAAAGCGGCTACGAGATTGTTACTCTCTTCCGCACTCCAATATCGGGTGACATCAGAAAAGGCCCCAAGACCAAAGGGCTCAAAAAGCGCAATCGTATCGCGATACTCGGGCTGACTCCCGGCGAGGCCCGTTAACAAAAAATACAGCACCAGAAACACGACAACGCCGACGTAACTCAACATCATCGAACGTGCAACGCAGGCAACCGCAAAGAAAATCGCGGAGGTGATCAATACATTAGGCGCACCAAACACAAAAAAGGCGTGTACATAATGGCCCAGCGCCGTCGGCCCCAGTGTCTCTTGATCCAACCATGGCATCTGCGAGCCAATGAGCATTGCTAAGGGCACCGAGGCAAAACCAGCCAAAGCCGCAACAAAAGCGCCGGTAAAGCGACCCAGTAGATAGTCAAATTTGCTGACTCGGGTCGAACGGACCATTGGCCCAAAACCGCTCTCATCGTCACGCACCACCACATTCGCCACAAAAGCAGTCGTTGCGAACATATAGAACAGCGACATGATGAGCACCGTCTGTGCAATGGCGTAGGGGCTGTTGACGTGAATGTTGCCGCCGGATCCGATCTGAATATCTTCAAGCGTCACAGCGCCAAAGGTCAGCAGAAAAAAGATCAATGCCGTGACAATAAATACGGGGTTCCGCAGTTGATAGAAAAGCTCAAAGCGAAAAATTGATCCGAACATCACAATATCCCTATTCGTTGATTGCCGAAGTCGCCGCCTCTTCTCGCGTCTTCGCGAGTGTGGTGAAGTAGACGTCCTCCAGCCCACCGTCAACCGAGACAAAACCTGATCCGGGATCGCTGTCAGACATGATGTGAATCACACTGCGCCCCGCCTGCAACCGACTGGAAATAATGTTGAACTGCTCAGCATAATCAGACATTTGGGCTCGCGCGATCGTCTTCTCCCAGATAGAGCCTTTAGATGCTGCGATCAAATCATCGGGAGCACCCTCCAACTGAACCTGCCCCGCCACAATGACCGCCATTCTTGGGCATAGATCAGCCACATCCTCCACGATGTGGGTCGATAGAATCACGACAACGTTCTCACCAATCTCAGCCAGCAAATTCAAAAATCGGTTCCGTTCCTCAGGATCCAGCCCCGCAGTGGGTTCGTCGGTAATGATGAGGTCCGGATTACCAATCAGCGCTTGCGCTATCCCAAAACGTTGCCGCATCCCACCTGAGAATCCCGCAATCGCTTTTTTCCGGACCTCCCACAGATTTACCTGTGCGAGCAGTGTTTCTACGGTGTCCCTTCGCTCAGATTTAGTAGCAATACCTTTTAGTACCGCCATGTGATCCAGGAGGTCGTAGGCCGTCACTCTCGGGTACACCCCAAAATCCTGAGGCAAGTACCCTAGACGCGCGCGGATTTTCTCGGGCTCCGCTTCGATATTGATGCCATCGAAACTCATCATCCCGGAAGTCGGTGTTTGCAAAGTTGCTACCGAACGCATCAAAGTGGATTTACCTGCACCGTTTGGCCCCAAGAGCCCGAACATGCCTTTAGGAATCACAAGATTAATGTCGTCCAGCGCGCGGGTTCCATTGGGATAAACGTGTGTCACTCCATTTAGCGAAAGCATATGCCTTACGTCTCCTTAGCTACTGCTTACTTCCAAATACCTTTGTTATCGACCCAGCGAATTTGTATTGCATACGCGTAGGCGGCACCAAAAAAAGCGGCGCCCAACAGGAAATATTCGGCGTTGTCAGCGAAACCCGCAAAAACACCGATTGCGCCCAAAGTGAGGCTTAATATTTCGAAGCGAAAAGCCACCTTTCTGTCACGAATACCCCAAAACCCGAGCCGCACCCATAGTGGTGCACTCGCCCATTCCTCAGTATTTTTATCAATCACACCGATCTCTCCTGTCAGAAGCTCTATTTCGATCTCGAACACAGCAGCGAGCGATTTCAGAGTTTCAAGACTGGCGGAGTGACCCGATTCAATTCGCTGAATTGTTCGGAGACTCACACCCGCAAGAATTGCCAACTGCTCTTGCGAGTAATGGTGCTGCTTACGCAACTTCTTGATCACTTTGGATTACCCCTGCTACTTTTCAGCCAAGATTGGAGCAAATCGATAAGAAAACGACCACGTCATAGAGGCGACAGTTAGGTGTCATTTAGGCGAAAAGCGCCATTTTCAGCCTTCGGGGCGTCGAAACCATCAACCGAGGTTTCCAGCGGGCGAAAAGGGCTTGGGAAGACGGTTGGTCGCTCCTTCTAATCGCCAGCCTTAACAGAGGCCTCTAGACACGCTCGATAATAATCGCCGGCGCCATCCCACCCGCTGCACACATGGTGATCAGCGCATAGCGCCCGCCCTGTCGCTCGAGTTCATCGAGCGCCGTGCCCACCAGAATAGAGCCCGTCGCACCAATGGGGTGACCCAGCGCCATAGCACCGCCGTTGATGTTGACCTTTTCTCGATCTAGATCGAGTTTGCGAATGAACCGCTCCGCTACAACAGAGAAGGCTTCGTTGATTTCCCACACGTCGATATCGTCTTTGGTGAGCCCGGCCTTCATCAGGACTTTTTGCGCCGCTGGCACCGGCGCGTTCAGCATCAGCGTGGGGCAATCACCCATGTTGGCCGTGGCCACAATTCGCGCCCGGGGCGTCATGCCGCTTTTTTCCATATAGGCCTCAGAAGCGAGCAGCAGGGCCGCGGCGCCGTCGACCACGCCTGAGGAATTACCGGCGTGATGGATATGGTTGAACTCGGTGATCTCGGGGTACTTCTGCTGAATCAGCGCCCCGTAGGTGGTGCCCGCCTCGTCTACCGGCACGTCTCGCACCATACTGAAGACGGTCTTCAGCTCCGCCAACCCCGCTTTGGTGGTTTCGGGCCGAGGA
>JAYNYK010000080.1:0-9690 GCA_038102985.1 Halieaceae bacterium | reverse complement strand
TCGCTCGCCTATCGGAGCAAATGGATACCGCGGTTGCCTTGGCAGCAGGAAGAGCGGGCGCTGTGGATATCTATGACCGGTCGGCATCGGCACAAGCCATAAGTGAATGGCTACGGCAACTCTGCATAGAGAACATCGCGAACGCCAATGATTCGGGTGGCGATAGGCAATTTCGCAGCAAACATTGTGCGACTATGCGGGCCCTCGGAGAAATGATTCTCCGCGTGGCGCGAACCGACTCCACGGTGCTGATCACTGGCGAGACGGGGACGGGTAAGGAACTCGCAGCGCGCCAAGTACATGCGGCAAGTGAGCGCAAAGCAGCACCCTTGATCGCGGTCAATTGCGCAGCCATTCCTGAGACGTTAATTGAGTCCGAGCTCTTCGGTTATGAAAAAGGTGCCTTCACCGGAGCCACCAGCAATCGCATCGGCCTGATTGAGGCAGCCGATGGAGGCACCTTGTTTCTCGATGAGATTGGCGAACTCCCGCTATCTGCTCAGGCGAGGCTTCTGCGATTTTTACAGGAAGGCGAAATTCGACAAATTGGCGCGGTGGCTCCCAAGCGCGTGGACGTCAGGCTCATTTGCGCTACTCACCGAGATTTGGCTGAACTTGCCGCCAGAAACCAATTTAGACAAGACCTGTTTTATCGAATCGATGTCTTACGACTCGATATCCCCCCCCTGCGTGACCGAGGGCAGGACATCACGGATATGGCGCATTGGTTTGTAGAACAGTTATCCGCCAAACTTCGCATCCCAACTCGACCACTCAGCGCCCGCAGCGAGCGTTTGATCGCTCATCATGCATGGCCAGGTAATGTCAGAGAACTGCAAAATGTGATTGAAAGAGCGCTGGTAATGACCAGCGGTCCAACCCTGAAGATCGAACTACCCGACGGCACAGCGAATCCCGGCCCTGATGAAAGTGAGCGACCACCCAAAGCATCAAAGACGACCCCGATAGAAACACCGGAGGAGCTCTCTCTGGAAGACTACTTTCAGCGGTTCGTGCTCGAACATCAGGAAGCAATGAATGAAACTGAATTGGCACAAAAGCTGGGTATCAGCCGCAAATGTTTGTGGGAACGTCGACAGCGCTTCGGCATACCCCGGACCAAACAAAAGTCGGCATAGGAAACGCTCCAAAGTGCAAAAACGTAACACCCCAGTGCAAATAGGTAACACTATGGTCGGCGAAGCCCGTAGAAATACGGTCAAAAAATGAACAACTGTCTGTTTATCATTGAGTTTTTAAATGTGGCATGTGCCGTGCAGCACTGGGAACAGAGCCAAAATAACAAAAACTGGCCTAATAACAACAACGATGTCATAACGGACCTGGGTGGGGGAGGAAACTTCCCCATGTTTCTTTGCGGCTTCCGCATATTATCAGCTATACCAACCCTGTTGCTGGCCCGCGCGCAGCAGCCTTTTCCCAAATGCCCAGAGTGTCGCCGTAATGCCCAAATTTGGGTGAGGGCCTGAGGTGCCTGCCGAACAATCCCTCACCACGACTCTCGACACCACTGCCTTTTCTAAAGGTGCCCTTCAGGTCGTGGCGCAACTCCAGCGTTCGGGATTCGAAGCTTATATCGTCGGCGGGGCCGTCCGCGATTTGCTCATGGGTAGACGCCCCAAGGACTTTGACGTTGCCACTAACGCGACGCCAGATGAGATCAAGCAATGCTTCCGTAACGCGAGGATCATTGGCAGGCGGTTCCAAATCGTCCACGTTAGGGCAGGTGGCGAAATCATCGAGGTGACAACCTTCCGCGGGCACCACGATACCACCCAATCGAGCCAGGCCGCGCGCGCGGCACAGTCAGGCAGGCTTTTGCGAGATAACGTCTACGGCACCCTTGAAGAGGATGCCTTGCGGCGTGATCTGACCATCAATGCCCTGTACTACGACACGGCTACTCACCAACTCATCGATCACCTGAATGGCGCTGCCGACATTGCTGCAGGCCTCATCAGGATCATTGGCCAACCTATCGATCGTTATGCAGAGGATCCGGTTCGGATGCTCCGGGTAGCTCGATTTGCGGCTAGATTGGGGTTTGATTTGGAGGACGATACCGAATCAGCCATCGGCGAATCCCGTCATCTCCTTGCCGATATTCCTGCTGCGAGGCTATTCGATGAGTGGCTGAAGCTCTTTATGAACGGCTTTTCCGAACCCACCTTTTTGCTTCTCTCGCGTTTCGATCTATTGACCCCGCTTATGGGCAACAACATAGCAATAAGCCCAGCCGATGAGCGCACCCTCGCCTTGCAGCGGCAGGCTCTCACGAATACGGACCAGCGCGTTGCCGATGAGCGACCGGTAACCCCCGCTTTCCTCTTGGCGGCACTCTACTGGTCGGCAGTGGAGCACCGTGGCGCCACACTCACCGCTGGAGGCGAGACCCCAATTCAAGCTGTACAGAGTGCCGGCCAGCAGATTGTCCAAGAGGCCTGTCAGCGGCTGACGATACCAAAGCGATTTTCTCTGGCGATGCGGGATATTTGGGATCTGCAGCCGCGCTTGGAGCGCATGCAACCTAAAAAGGTCCGCGACCTGCTCGCAAACCGTTGGTTCAGGGCGGCTTTCGATCTGCTGCTTCTGCGGGAGCAGACAAGCGATATGTCTACCCAATGCAGTGATTTTTGGGAGCAAAAACAGAAGCAATACCCCGAACTGATCGGCAGTGCGCGGAGCCGACGGGAAAAGCAACCACCCCGGGCTCGTCGGCGCAGGCGGGGTCCCAATTAGTGGCTAGCGTTTTTGTGGGGCTAGGCTCAAATATTGAAGAGCCGATGCGACAATTAACGATCGCTCGAAATCACCTCAGCGAACACCCGCAGCTGCGGGTATCCGCTACTTCACGTGTTTACCTATCCTCCCCTCAGGGCCCCAAGAACCAGCCTGATTTTTACAACGCGGTTGTGCGAATCCACTCGACATTAGCGCCGTTTGCCTTACTGGACGCGCTCCATGAGATTGAGGAGAAAATGGGACGTATTCGCACACGACGCTGGGGCGAACGGTGTATCGATCTGGATCTTCTGCTCTTCGACAACCTGATGCTTCGGTCTCACAACTTGAAGATCCCGCATCCACGCGCTCACGAGCGCCGCTTTGTGCTGGATCCCCTTATCGAACTGCTGGGCGAACAACACAAGTTCCCTGGCAAAAGTTCGCTCGGACGCCTGCTATCGCGATGCAGCGAACAGGGGATTAGCGTATTGTGCGAGTTTCCGGAATGGTCGTGACATTGGGAGAAAACGGCGTGCGAGAGGAAGCGCCTTCAACCAACTTGGCGTTGCGAGGACGAGCGGTACCAACCTACATTGCCGTCGAAGGGCCCATTGGCGTCGGCAAGACCACCCTGGCGCGCCGGATCGCTGAAACTTTCGCCCACGAACTGGTGCTGGAAGAGGCTGAGTTGAACCCCTTTTTGGAACGCTTCTACCAAAACCGGCAACAAACCGCGCTGGCGACGCAGCTGTTTTTTCTCTTCCAGCGGGTCCAGAAAATCACCGACCTCAAGCAGCGGGACATGTTCGACCAGAATCGCGTCGCTGATTTCGTATTGGAAAAAGACCCACTTTTCGCGCGGGTTAATCTCGACGCCGAAGAGTATGCCCTGTACGAAAAAGTCTTCAAAAAGATGCACGTTGACGCCCCCGTGCCGGACCTCGTTATCTATCTGCAGGCGAGTCCCGATCGACTGCTGGAGAGAATTGAAAGAAGAGGCATTGATGCCGAGCGACTTATCGATCGCACCTACCTCGAGCAACTGAACGAGGTGTACAGCGAGTACTTTCTCTACTACGATTCGGCGCCGCTACTCATCGTTAATGCCAACGACATTGACCTCACCCGGGGTGACAGAGATTATGAACAGCTCATTGATTACATGCTGGATATCAAAAAAGGTCGCCACTACTTCAACCCCACTTTTTTTAGCTGATTTGCACCTGCCAGCAAGGAGCAGGGGGGCCGCGCTATGAAGAAACGTATTACCATCAGCACCCTTGACGGTATGAAGGCGTCGGGGGAAAAGTTTGTAATGATTACCGCTTACGATGCGACCTTTGCGCGGTTGGCGAGCGAAGCGGGTGCAGAAACGATTCTAGTGGGGGATTCCTTGGGAATGGTTTTGCAGGGCCACGAAACCACAATCCCCGTATCACTTGACGCCATGGCTTACCACACCGAGTGTGTAGCGCGAGCGCGCCCCCACTCATTGATCGTCGCTGACTTGCCCTTCATGAGCTTCTCTAACTCCGATGACACACTTCATGCCAGCACGCGGCTCATGCAGGCTGGCGCGCAGATGGTCAAGCTGGAGGGAGGCACCTGGCTCAGCGACAGTATTCATCGGCTCGTTGAGCGTGGCGTGCCTGTATGTGCCCACCTGGGGCTAACGCCACAATCGGTGAATGTGTTCGGCGGCTATCGGGTACAAGGCCGCACGCCGAAGGAGGCCAAATCCATTTTGGCCGACGCCGTGGAGATTCAGGATGCAGGCGCGAGCCTGCTGGTGCTGGAGTGCATACCAGCCGAACTGGCCGCTGACATCTCCTCAAAGCTCGATATCCCGGTGATCGGTATCGGTGCAGGCAGTGGAACGGATGCTCAAGTATTGGTACTCCATGACATGCTGGGTATGACTGAGTCGGCGCCCAAGTTTGTGCAAAATTTTATGGAGGGAGCGCCCTCCGTTCAGGCGGCATTGCAAGCGTTTGTCGACGCCGTTAAATCTGGAGCGTATCCCCGAGAAGAGCATACTTACTCTTAGGGGCCTCAGTTGATTATTGCTGCTGATTCACACGCACTGGGGGATAGCCTGAAGGGTCTCCGCGCCGGCAATGCCAGGGTCGGATTTGTGCCCACCATGGGTAACCTCCATCAGGGCCATCTGTCACTGATCGAGCAAGCGCGAAATGCTGCAGATATCGTGGTCGTGTCGATCTTTGTCAACCCGATGCAGTTTGCTGCCCATGAAGATATCGACACCTACCCTCGTACCCTCGAAGCGGATCTCGCTGCGCTGCGGGAAGTCAATGCAGACGTCGTCTTCACACCGTGCTCATCGGATATCTATCCCCAAGGTAGCGAAAATGAAACGACGATTCATGTACCAACCCTTGGCGAAGCGCTGTGTGGAAAAGATCGTCCAGGACACTTTGATGGCGTGTGCACAGTTGTTCACAAACTGTTTCGGCTGGTGAAGCCCGATGTCGCAATCTTTGGCGAAAAAGACCTGCAACAACTCCTGATCATTAAAAAAATGACCCGTGACATGGGATTACCAATTGATATTCGCAGTGGCGCGACGCAGCGGGCAGAGGACGGTCTGGCTTTGAGCTCGCGCAACCAATATCTCAGTACCGATGAACGGGCCATTGCGCCCCTGCTTTGGCGAACCCTGCAGAACTGCGCCAGCAACTTGATAGGAGACCCCGAGGAGGAGGTCACTCGCACCTTGAAAGCCGCACGCGCCACCCTCGAGCAAGCAGGTTTCTCGGTTGACTATCTCGATTTACGAGCCCTGTCGACTCTGGAGGCCGCCCGCGACACCAGCGAGGATTGCGCGCTTTTTGTGGCAGCCCGCCTCGGGCGCACTCGTCTGATCGACAATATCCAAATCCCCGCTAACCAGCGGCACTAGGAAGAGACGGGAACCCGGATCTCCTCAACCAATTCTTGCACCTCCGGGGGCGGGGGCGCAGTGACTCGCGTGACCCCCAGGGTCACAGCGAAATTCACCAAGGCACCCACCACACCGAAGGCATTCGGCTCGATTCCCAAAAACCAGTTGGGCGGCATGTCACCGAGAAACTGCGTGCCAGGAATGAACATGATGCCCTTGTGCTGAAACACGTAGGTCAAGGTGACGGTCAGTCCCGCCAACATACCGAGCACGGCGCCCTCTCGCGTCACCCGCGTGGAAAAAATGCCGAGTAACAGCGCTGGAAAAAGTGAAGAGGCCGCCAGACCAAACGCCAGTGCCACTGTTCCCGCAGCAAACCCGGGCGGATTCAACCCAAGATATCCGGCGCCCAGCACGGCGGCTGCCATTGCCAAACGCGAAGCCATCAGTTCCTGGCGCTCGGAAATTTGAGGCGTCAACGTTCTTTTGAGCAGGTCGTGGGAAATCGCCGATGAGATCGCCAACAATAAACCTGCCGCGGTGGAGAGGGCAGCGGCTAAGCCGCCCGCTGCAACCAACGCGATCACCCAATGGGGTAGTTCGGCTATCTCAGGATTGGCCAGCACGAGTATGTCGTTGTCCAGCTTCACCAATTCGTTGGTATCGGGGTTAGCGTTATATTGAATATGCCCGTCGCCGTTTTTGTCCTCAATTCCCAAAAGTCCAGTGCGCTCCCAATTCCTAAACCATTGCGGTCGCTCCTCAATGGCGAGGTGCTGACCAGGTTCAGGTTGAAGCGTCTGCACGATGTTGAGCCGCGCCATTGCTGCGACGGCAGGGGCAGTGGTGTACAAAATCGCGATAAATACCAGTGCCCACCCGGCAGATGTCCTAGCCGCACTGACCGTGGGCACAGTGAAAAAACGAATAATGACATGGGGTAAGCCTGCAGTCCCGATCATCAGTGATGCGGTAAAGGCCGCCATATTGAGCGTGCTGCCCCGTACCGAGGTGGTGTATTCCTGAAAGCCCAGGTCCAACAGCGTTTGATCAAGCTTTTGCAAAAGATACGTGCCATCGGCCAGCGTGGAACCCAGGCCCAGCTGCGGGATCGGCTGCCCGGTCAGCTGCAAACTGATAAAAATAGCGGGTACTGTGTAAGCGAAAATGAGCACACAGAACTGGGCGATCTGGGTGTAAGTAATACCCTTCATACCACCAAGCACAGCGTAGAAGAACACGATGACCATGCCAGAAAAAAGCCCGGTCTCGTAATCCGTCTCGAGAAAACGAGAGAAGGCAACCCCGATCCCTTTCATCTGGCCTATGACATAGGTCACGGAGCAGATAATCAGGCAAATCACAGCCACAACCCTCGCGGTATCGGAGTAGTAACGATCCCCGATAAATTCAGGCACCGTGAATTTACCGTACTTTCTTAAATAGGGTGCGATGAGCATGGCGAGGATCACGTACCCCCCCGTCCAACCCATCAAAAAAACCGAACCCCCGTATCCGTTGTACGAGAGTCCAATCAGCCCTGCCATGGAAATAAAGGAAGCGGCCGACATCCAATCCGCTGCGGTAGCCATACCATTGGCGACTGGATGGATGCCCTTGCCCGCCACATAGAATTCTTGTGTCGTGCCCGCTCGTGCGCGAATAGCGATCAGAATGTAAATCGCGAATGAAGCCCCTACCACCCAGTAGGTTGTCTCGGTCAGCGTCACGCCTCAGACTCCCCGAGACCGAGCCGCTTCTCCAAGCGGGCCATTACCCGGGCGTAAACAAAAATCAACAGGATGAACACAAATATGGAGCCCTGTTGAGCAAACCAGAAGCCCAGCTTGAAACCACCCAATTGAATCTGATTGAGGGGCTCCACCCACAGCACGCCGCAGCCCAAACTGACAAAAAACCAGACGGCACCCAAAATGAGCATCCAACGACGATTTTCCCGCCAGTAAGTCTCGCGAAGCTGCGCAGCATGTTCTGAGGGCATTGGTCCTCTCCTTTAGAATGGATCAAGTGTGTGCATCATAAACCGGTCAGATCTTTTACAACATCAATGGGCTTCGCGCCCCCACGGGGAGTTACGGGCAGATCCAAGGTGGTAATCTACTCTCCGCGCGCATAACGGTGGTTGTGCAAAACTAGGCCACTTAAGATCCCATTGCTTAGATCGATAGGACTCAACCAATGACAAACTCGGCTGTATACCCCATACCTGCCAGCTTCAGCGATGCCCACATTACACCTGAGCTTTACCACACGCTTTACGCACAGTCGCTGGAGGACCCGGATACATTTTGGTCGCAGCAAGCCGAGTTGCTGGACTGGCACACGCGCTGGAGTGCAATCTCAGAGACAGACATCCACACCGGCGCCGCTCGATGGTTCGTCGGCGCGCAGCTGAACGTTTCTGTCAATTGTATTGATCGCCACCTGCCCCAGCGCGCTGACGATATTGCGCTCATATGGGAGGGAGATAACCCCGAAGAAAACCAATCCTTTACCTTTCAGGATCTCAAAAATGAGGTGTGCCGATTTGCCAACGTTTTGAAAGCTCAGGGGGTATGTAGGGGCGATCGCGTCTGCATCTATATGCCCATGATCCCCGAGGCGGCATTTGCAATGCTGGCCTGCACTCGTATTGGCGCCGTCCATTCTGTGGTGTTCGGCGGTTTTTCACCCGAGGCACTCAAAGATCGCATTAATGACGCCGCCTGCAAACTGGTCGTCACTGCGGATGAGGGCATACGGGGCGGTAAAACCATCCCTCTTAAAGCTAATGTCGATGCCGCCTTGGTGGATACCACGTGTGTAGACAGCGTAATTGTCGTGCAGCGGACAGGGTCAGATATTCACTGGTTGGCGGATCGAGACAGGTGGTATCACGAGGCCGCGGCCGTCGTCGATGACCACTGTGAGCCGGAATGGATGGACAGCGAGGACCCTCTGTTCATCCTGTATACCTCGGGTTCTACGGGTAAACCCAAGGGAGTGCTTCACACAACGGGCGGCTATCTGCTTCAGGCTGCCATGACGATGAAATACGTCTTTGACTACCGGGCTGGAGAAACCTACTGGTGTACGGCGGACGTGGGCTGGGTAACAGGGCACACTTATATCGTCTACGGGCCACTGGCGATTGGCGCAAAAACGCTGATGTTTGAGGGTGTGCCAACCTACCCTCAAGCTGACCGATTTTGGGCCGTAATCGCCAAACACCAAGTCAATTTGTTTTTCACTGCGCCCACCGCGATCCGCGCACTCCTTAGCCTCGGAGATACGTGGGTAACGTCTCAAGATCGCAGCTCACTACGCATCATTGGCTCCGTGGGCGAACCCATCAACCCCGAAGCCTGGGAGTGGTATCACCGCGTAGTGGGTGACGGTCGGTGTCCGATTGTCGATACCTGGTGGCAAACAGAAACCGGCGGGGTAATGATTACGCCCCTACCCGGTGCCCATCAGCTGAAGCCGGGCTTCGCCAGTTACCCGTTTTTTGGCGTAGAGCCGGCATTACTTGACGAGAGTGGCGCCGAAATAGCCGGAGCGGGTGCGGGATATCTGGTCATCAAGCGCAGTTGGCCGGCCCAGATACGCACCGTTTTCGGCGATCACCAGCGGATGATCGACACCTACTTTACGACCTACCCCGGGTACTATTTTACCGGTGATGGTGCCTTGCGAGATGAGGATGGATACTTGCGCATAACGGGTCGCGTGGACGATGTACTGAATGTATCGGGTCACCGCATGGGGACTGCTGAGGTGGAAAGCGCGCTGGTGCTCCATGAGGACATCGCCGAAGCCGCGGTAGTGGGCTTCCCCCATGACATCAAGGGCCAAGGCATCTACGCCTACGTCACACCAATCACCGGCGTTGAGGACAGCGCATCACTCCGCGAAGAATTGGTGGCGCTGTGCGTTCGTGAAATCGGACCCTTCGCCAAACCAGATAAGATTCAGTGGGCCCCAGGTTTGCCAAAGACGCGATCTGGCAAGATCATGCGACGAATTTTACGTAAAATCGCCGA
>JAYNYK010000079.1:1352-9827 GCA_038102985.1 Halieaceae bacterium | reverse complement strand
AAGCCGGCTGATCAACAGCCGGCAATGAAGGAGCCACTCAAACGGGGAGAGTCTCGTCAATTGGACTCTCGCTACTCAGATGTTTCCCTTGCGATGTCCCCGCGGGCATCACCATCTCAGCAACTGTCTCTATGACACCCTGTCTAAAAGAAAGTTCCTGCAAAATTCAATTTTTTTTAGGCTCGCCAACACGCAGAGCTACTCTGGCCATCACCAGAGGTGACAAACACTTCCAGTTCTACCACGTCTCCCATCAAATCCTCGTCCAGCACGCAATCGAGCAAATAGTGGGAGAGGGCCTCCACCGTGACATTCACTATGGGTAACAGCAATGTCTCGTCGCAAGGAAAGCGCAAGGTCTTGCCGTTAAAAGTGGCTAAATACTCGTCACCCTGGGTCACGACCTCGAGCCATGGTGACTGCGCGGGTAGCAACATATATTCATCGTGGGCATCACACAGCTTTTGCAAACAGCGTTTGTAAACGTTGTAGTCAGCCGAAAATCCATTTTCACCCATCTCAGCCACAATGCGCGCCGACACCCCGTAATTGTGCCCATGAATGCGCTCCCTCTCGGTAGCGGAAAAAATCGTGAAATGGGCCGCCGAAAATTTATGGGCCTGTTTGTTGATGTGCAGGGTAGCCAATCGCGTCATCGAATTGCCTCTCGGGTAAAACCGTATGGTGTTGCAAGTGATGGGATTCAGCAACTGATGCGCAATCCGGGTATTGAGATGAGCCCGTGACCTTCGACAACAGCTGAAGTAATCTGCACAGCCACGCACTTTGGCAGAACATTATGCAACCTATCGCCATTTTCACCGGCGCGAGCTCTGGCATCGGTGCCGCCGCGGCAGAGCAATTTGTTGAAGCAGGCTACACCGTCACCAACCTCTCTCGACGAGACTGTCCCGTCTCTGGCGTAAAGACACTGACCACTGATCTGTCTGATGCCCAGTCGCTGGCGGACAGCTGCGACACAGTGCGCGATATGCTGTCCGAGCAAGAGGCGCCATCTGTCTGTCTTGTCCATAACGCCTCCCTGATGCTGAAAGATCGCTGCGATACCACTGATGACGGGGCAATGCTGCAAGCGCTGTCGGTTAATGTATTGGGCATCAATACGCTCAATCGCGCCCTGCTACCACTGATGCCGCCCACCTCCAGCGTGCTGTACGTTGGCTCTACCCTGTCGGAAAAGGCCGTGGCTGGGGCTTACAGTTACATCGTCAGCAAGCACGCCCAACTGGGCATGATGCGAGCGACCTGCCAGGATTTGATGGGTCGTGGCATTCACACTGCCCTCGTCTGCCCCGGGTTTACTGATACTTCAATGCTGCGGCAACACGTGGGCAATGACGCCGAGGTGTTGAGTCGCCTTGGTGACATGAACAGCTATGGCAGGTTGGTGGCGCCACAAGAGATCGCCGATCTTATTTTCTGGGCGCATCATCATCCGGTGATTAACGGCTCCGTCATGCACGCCAATTTGGGCCAGGTCGAGCACTGAAGTGCCCATGGTCGACACCGTGATCCGAGAGCGGCGCGAACGCACGTTTCTGGTACTGGCCGGTATTTTTCTCTCTGCCATGACCCTGCTCAATGTCGTGGGCATCACGCGCTTTATTCAGTTGGGGCCTTTGGCACTGGCGGTGGGGGTTTTGCCCTATCCACTCACCTTCCTCTGCACCGACTTGATCAGCGAGTTATATGGACGGGCGCGCGCCAATTTTCTTGTGTCTGTGGGTCTCGGCATCAACTTTTTGATTTTGGGCGTATTAACCGCAGGTGCGATAGCGCCGCCGGTTCCAGAAGCAGTGATGCCGCCCTGGCAGGTGTTGCAACTCGCAGAACCCGTCTCTCTGCCCAATGGCTCGCTGGTGGAGGGTGAGATTGGCCTTTTCCACCTTATTTATGCGACCACCTCTGGCGCCGTGTTTGCATCGATGCTGGCTTACATCGCGGCCCAGTATTGCGATGTCCAGTTGTATCACTTTTGGAAGCGGGTTACGCAAGGCAAACATCTCTGGCTGCGCAATAATTTCAGCACCTTGCTCAGTCAATTGGTGGATTCGCTCATGGTGGTAACTGTGACCTTTGGCGCCGCTTTTCTGGCAGGGGACATCGCCGCAGGCACCCTACTCACGCTGGTAGGCAGTAACTATGCCTTCAAGGCCATTTGTGCGTTGGTCGACACCATTCCGCTCTATGGGGCTGTGCATTGGCTTCGGGGTTACCTGCATCTGGCGCCAGGTGAGTACGCTATTGAGCAGCCGGCGTGATGAGTAACCCGGATTCCCTGATAAAGGGAATTGTGATCGCACGGGATTGGGCCAGACTCCTTTGATCCAGCGCCTCAATAAACGCAATCGCCGCGCTGGGGTCTCTGGGTAATCGCAACGCACAATAGCGGCCAACTTCCGCGGACACCTGCAGTCCGGCGCTGCGGGCTTTCAGGGTCAGTAGGGCGGCAATATGGTCCTCAGAAAAAGACGGCAGATGGAAAACCGGCAGACTGCCCAGCCGCGAACGCAAATCGGGAAGTAGGTGCAATAGCCGCTGCGGCGCTTGGCGCGCGGCTACAACCAGACAGCACCCCCGCTCCTGCGACCGGTTAAAAAGAGCGAATAAGGGCTCATGCCAATGCGTCTCAAGCTCAATCGCATCGATATCATCGATGGCAATGAGACTGGCCTCCTCCACCCGCAAAAGCACTTGCTCGGGCGGAAAGAGGAGCAGGTCGCGCAGTGGCAGATACCGGGCGTCAGAGCCCCGTTTATCACAACAGGCTTGGAGCACATGGCTCTTGCCCACGCTGGCATTACCCCACAAATAAGCGCTTTGGTAGGCTTCTGACTCAGCAGCCAACCAGCCCTCCAAGGCTTGGGTGCCCGATCGGCTAAGCCAGTTTTCCCACGTAGCGAGATCCTCCCGCCGCATGGGCAACGGTATCTGCGTGCTCCCTGTCATTGTTCTTCCGCGGTAGTCACCGACGGGCAGTCGGATGCGCTCATCAGAAACCTCGCCACACCAGTTGGAGTCCAAGTTCTGGGTCTGCAGTCAGCCATTCAAGCTGCGTGAGTGGCGACGTCAACCGCATCAGCGTCTCGGGTTCGCTAACGCCATACACCTCCAGCACCAGCGTGTCGCCGTCTACCGCCACGGTACGCACGCGATCGAGGGTCTGCAGACCACTGATGGCGTTGGTGACCGCCGTGTAATCCTCAAGACCCACCACGTTGCTGACAGTGATCCTCAATGAGCGCTCGATTGCCGCTCCTGTCAACTCAACCGCATAGCGCAACCGCATTTGACCCGTCGCCAATTGCACGCCCGGTTCGATTAAAGCGGGAATCGAATCGGCTTGCACAGTGCTAGAGTGCTCGTCGGCGCCATCCGAATAAATCCACTCGGCAATGTATCTCCCTTCACTCAGACGAATGAGCCGACCCAGCAAGAGGTGGGTCATACCGTACCGCGCGGACGCTTCGATTATCGCGCCAAAATCCCGTTGCCAGAGCGCCTCCGGAGAGACAAGCAGTGAGTCGGGTAAGTCGTAGAGCGGTCTGCGCAGATTCAAGCCGAGCACCTCAAACGCCGATGTCATGGCCTCCCAAAGCGCGTCTTCCGCGGCGCGATTGCCAAAGCGACGACCTTCAGTCTCGTCGATCACTAGCCACAGCAGGATCGGGGGTCGCTGTTCGGTCCACAGCGTACCCTCTGATGCTCTGATCAGCTGTTCGAGGGCGGTTTGGTCGATGTGTGCGACGAAGCGTGTCACGCCCTGCACCCGCTCAAATTGAAACAGCGAAAGTTGGGCCCGCGCCGAGGCCAAAGCGGCCTCTGCTGCCGGGTGTTCCAGCAAGCGTTTATCCCCTGACCGCTGCAGCAGCGCTGTCTCAAGCGCTTCCCTCGCTGCCGCATCGATCGTTGATTCGCTGCGGTCCGGGACCTCAATGCGGACGATCAATTCTTCATCCGGAGTGCCGTGCGCGGGACGGATCAACAACAGCGCCAGACCTATCAAAAACCAGGTGAGTACGACAGGACGCCACCGTTGCGGTTTCCGGCAAGACTCATCGTGGGTGTTTGGGTTTACCATGGGCCCGCCGGTTATATCGAAGTCGTCGTGGGGTTGCACGCAGTGTATCGCTTCGCTGGCATCAAATACCCTTGCATTATCCCTCAAACATCCGGTCATTACTTTCCACCGCTTGAGGAGCACATTACTATCCCCTCTCACCGCCCGGGAACAGCGTATGAGCACAGATAACGATCCGCAATCCTCTCTCACTTACCGCGATGCAGGGGTTGATATCGATGCGGGCAACGCGCTGGTGGAGCGCATCAAACATGTGAGTCAGGCGACCCGTCGTCCTGAGGTACTGAGCGGGTTGGGAGGGTTTGGCGCGCTCTGTGCGATCCCCTCGGGTTACTCGGAGCCCGTGCTGGTGTCAGGTACCGACGGTGTCGGCACAAAATTGCGGCTTGCCATGGATCTGGGCATCCACGACACCATCGGCATTGATCTGGTGGCCATGTGTAGCAATGACATTGCCGTGGTGGGGGCGGAACCGCTTTTCTTTCTAGACTATTACGCCACTGGCAAGCTGAATGTGGATGTTGCCGCCGCTGTGGTGACGGGCATTGGCAAAGGCTGTGAACTGGCCGGCGCGGCGCTGGTGGGTGGCGAGACTGCCGAGATGCCCGGCATGTATGAAGGTGAGGATTATGATCTGGCAGGTTTCTGCGTCGGCGTTGTCGAAAGAGCGCAGCTGATCGATGGCAGTAAGGTCGAGGCGGGCGACACGTTACTGGCGCTTCCCTCCAGCGGCCCTCACTCCAACGGCTACTCCCTCATTCGCAAAGTGCTGGAGCGCACGGGGGATGACACCCAACAAGTTTGCGGAGATACGACCCTCGGAGCAGCGTTGCTGGCACCGACGACCATATACAACCGGCCCCTGCTGGCGCTGCGGCAACAACTGGAGATCCGGGCCATGGCCCACATCACTGGAGGCGGCATTCTCGAAAACCTGCCCCGGGTGCTGCCCGAGGGGTTGGGTGCGGTAATCCATCGGGACAGCTGGCAACTCCCTCCTGTCTTTGAGTGGCTGCAGCGCGGCGGCAATATCGCTGACTCCGAGATGATGCGCACCTTCAACTGTGGCGTCGGCATGATAATCGTCGTCGCCCGCGGGCACGCTACAGACGCGCTAAAGGTGCTGAAAAGTCATGGAATTGCAGGCTGGGAGCTTGGCGCGATCTCTGATCAGGCGACTGGCGTTCATTTTGACTGAAATGTCGATCCCTAAATGCATTGCGGTATTGCTGTCGGGGCGGGGATCCAATTTTCAATCGCTACTGAGGGCCAGTCACGCCGATTTGCTGGGTGGCAACATCAGTCTGGTAGTGGCCAATCGCCCGGGCGCCGGGGGCCTAGATATCGCCCAAAACGCCGGCATTGAAACGGCGCTCATCGACCACCAAGCCTATGCTAGCAGGGTAGCCTTTGATCGTGACTTGGCCGCGACCATTGAAACTGTCTCCCCAGATCTGGTCGTGCTCGCGGGCTTCATGCGAATTTTAACCCCTGATTTTGTCGCGCGCTTCGAAAATCGACTCATGAATATTCATCCCTCTTTACTGCCACTGTATCCAGGCCTCAATACTCATCAAAGAGCGCTGGATAATGGCGACTCCCATGCCGGCGCGACTGTGCATTATGTCAATGGGGAACTTGATGGGGGTCCTCCTGTCTTACAGGCACGGGTCGCTGTAGGCGAAGATGACAGCGCCGAAACGCTGGCCGCCAAAGTACTGGCGGTAGAGCACCAAATTTACCCAGAGGCGGTAAACTGGCACCTGACGGGCAGGCTGTCCTTCGAAGATGGCGTGTTACATAAAGACGCGCAGCCCGTCCCGCTCACCGGTTGCTTATGGGATGGAAACAAATGAGATCGCGCGCGTGGCTAATTTTGATAATGCTGATGTCCCTTGCCGAGGGTGCCAATGGCGGCGACCCGGCGCTGCCTACCTACCGAGCAGAATACAAAAGCGAAGTCAGTGGCATGGATGTGACGCTCACCCGCACTCTGACCGAGAAGGACGGACGATATCAGCTCAACCAATCCGGGCAAAAGACCTTTCTGATCAAGCTCAGCGAGGACGCCAAGTTCAGCGTTGAGGATGGTCGGGTTGTTGGCGACCATTTTGTATATCAACTCAGCGGGATCACCAAACGACGACGAGAAGTCATCTTCGACAGGGAGGCCGGTGTGATTCGCAGTCTGCGCAAGAAAGAGTGGACCGATCACCCATGGACCGACGATGTCCTCGATCGGCTCAGTCTTCAGGAACAGTGGCGCTTAATTCTTCTGAACGCTGATACGCCGCCTGAGCTCGTGGCACTGTCAGTGGTAGACGGCGAGAGAATAAAACCGAAAGAATTCGAATTGATTGAGACCGTGATGATCGATACCGCCGTTGGGACCCTCAATACCGTGCATTATCGGGAACGCCGGGACGACCCCGAAAAACGGCGCTCGGACACCTGGCTGGCGGTTGACCATACCTATCTGATGGTTCGAACCGAACACGTCGAGGATGGCTCTAAGACGGTCATTGAGTTGACCAGTGGGGCGGTTGAGGACCAACCCATTCTCGGGTCGACAGCGGCGCAGTAGCGGCCTAGGGGCCGGCGGCGGGCCGGGGTCAGGTTTTGGGCAGGGTCACCCCGCGCTGCCCCTGATACTTGCCTCCCCGGTCAGCATAGCTCGTCTCGCACACCTCATCGGATTCGAAAAACAGCATCTGGGCAACGCCCTCGTTGGCGTAGATCTTGGCGGGCAGTGTTGTGGTATTGGAGAACTCCAGCGTGACGTGCCCCTCCCATTCGGGCTCCAGGGGTGTGACGTTAACGATGATGCCGCAACGGGCATAAGTGGACTTGCCCAGACACACGGTAAGCACGTTACGCGGAATGCGGAAATACTCCACCGTACAGGCGAGCGCAAAAGAGTTGGGCGGGATGACACAGACATCCCCCTCCACGTGAACAAAGCTGTTCTCGTCGAAGTGCTTCGGGTCAACCGTGGCGGAGTGAATGTTGGTAAAGACCTTAAATTCCCGGGAACAGCGAACATCGTAACCATAACTCGAAGTGCCATAGGAGATTAGGCGCTGATCGCCCTCCATCCGCACCTGATCCGGTGCGAAAGGCTCAATCATGCCCGCCTCCTCAGCCATTCTGCGGATCCATCGATCTGATTTAATGCTCACGCTTCACTCCTGTCCGCTCACTCACGGGTCCTATCTCACTCAGTCACTCATACTGATCGTTGGTGCGGCAGCCGGTGTTTGCGCCGCGAGCGTCTCCATTAATTGCCGAGCGGCCCCCTGATAAACCTCCGCCAGTGCGCCCGCTGGCTCTGCCAACACAATGGGAAGCCCCTCGTCGGAATAAGCTCTAATCGCGGATGCAAGAGGAATTTGGCCCAGCAGTGGCACCCCATACTGCTGCGCTAACCGCTCTCCCCCTGCCTCACCAAACAAAGCTTCAGAGTGACCACACTGGGCGCAGACGTAGGCCGCCATATTTTCGATCAAGCCCAACACGGGCACATCGACCTTTTCGAACATCTCAATACCTTTTCGCGCGTCCAATAACGCAATGTCCTGGGGTGTAGTGACAATGACCGCGCCGGAGAGCGTGGATCGCTGGGACAGCGTCAGTTGGATATCACCGGTCCCCGGAGGCATATCGACCAACAGGATATCGATGTCTCCCCACAGGGTTTTTTCCAGCAGTTGGCTCATTGCGGAACTCGCCATGGGACCCCGCCAAACCATGGGCGTACTGGCCGATGCCAGATAGGCCATGGACATCGTTTTCAGGCCATGGGCCTCAACCGGCAGCAAAAATTCGCCATCTTGCTGATCCGGCGTCGTGCTCTCGGGCACCCCGAGGAGCTGCTGCTGGCTGGGGCCATAAATGTCGGCATCAAGCAGGCCAACCGACAGCCCCTGCTGACTCAGCGCCACAGCCAAATTCGTGGTCACCGTGGATTTACCCACACCGCCCTTGCCGGACGCAATTGCTACTACCTGATGAGAGGCTGACACCCCGCGTTCCTCACCTTGTTGTGACGCGTGAGTATACTCTGTGGGTAGCACTAGCCGATCACTCCCACAGCGAATTCGTTGAAAATCCGGTAGACTGCGCGCCGTTCACTATCCGACCCCAGCGACCATGAATGGCACCCCGCGACAAATATTGGTGACTTCGGCATTACCCTATGCCAACGCGCCGTTGCACCTGGGGCATATGCTGGAGCAAGCACAAACTGACATTTGGGTCAGGTTCCAGCGCTCAATGGGCAATCACTGTCGTTATGTCTGCGCCGACGACGCCCACGGCACGGCGATTATGTTGTCTGCAGAGGCCGCTGGACGCACCCCCGAAGCACATATTGC
>JAYNYK010000079.1:0-1252 GCA_038102985.1 Halieaceae bacterium | reverse complement strand
GACCAATATGGGGATAACTGTGAGGCCTGCGGCGCCACCTATTCTCCCGCAGACTTGATTGAGCCCGTTTCGGCCCTGTCGGGTGCTGCGCCGGTGGAAAAGGCCTCCGATCATCTGTTCTTCGCGTTAACGCACTTTGAGGCACTGTTGACCAATTGGATCGACAGCGACCAGTTACAACGTCCCATTGCCAATAAGCTCAAGGAGTGGCTGGATGCTGGCTTACAGGACTGGGATATCAGTCGTGATGCGCCGTATTTTGGATTTGAAATCCCCGGCCACCCCGGCAAGTACTTTTACGTGTGGCTCGATGCGCCCATTGGCTACATTGCAAGCCACCAGGTGCTGTGCGAGCGCACGGGTGACGACTTTGACAGCTATTGGTTACCGGGCGGCGATACCGAGCTCTACCATTTCATCGGTAAAGACATTGTCAACTTCCATGGACTCTTCTGGCCGGCGATGCTCGACAGTGCGGGATTGCGGCAACCCACCTCGGTATTCGCCCATGGCTTTCTGACGGTTAATGGCGTCAAAATGTCCAAGAGCCGGGGCACATTTATTCTGGCCGAGACCTACCTTCAGCACCTGGACCCGGAATACATCCGCTACTATTTTGCGGCCAAACTCTCTAGCGGCGTGGACGATATCGATCTCAACCTTGAGGATTTCGTGCAGCGGGTAAATGCCGACCTTATTGGCAAGGTGGTCAATATTGCCAGCCGCTGTGCCGGTTTTTTACGGAAGAAGTTCGATAATAAGATGAGTCGTGAGTGTGCCGAACCTGAGCTGGTTCGGTCGTTCATTGACGCCGGCAAAGACATCGCAGCGCTGTACGAAGCGCGAGAATTCAACCGCGCCATGCGCGATATTATTGCGCTGGCAGACCGGGCCAATCAGTACATTGACGAGAAAAAACCTTGGATGATGGCCAAAGACGAGGCACAAGCGGAACAAGTGCAGGCGGTTTGTTCCGTTGGCATTAATCTCTTTCGCGTGCTCGCCACCTATCTCAAACCTGTTTTGCCGGTAATGGCGGAAAAATCTGAAGCTTTTTTACAGACCTCCTTGGACTGGACCGCGCTTCAGGCGCCATTGACCGATCACTCATTGGCTCCCTTCGAGGCGCTGTTGCAGCGGGTCGATTCAGAGGTGGTGGCGGCAATGGTCGAGGCCAGCAAAAGCGGCGTCTGAACCGGCAAATACTTCCTGCCAGACACCTGATATATTGCCTACTATTGCGGCTTTGAGT
>JAYNYK010000078.1:451-10018 GCA_038102985.1 Halieaceae bacterium | reverse complement strand
GCGTTATTTTCGTCGGCGGCCTATATCAAGGGGTTTGTCGGGTTGGAGAAAGAGGAGAGCGATGCGCTCTTGATGGAGCTCTACGCGCACCAGAGCCGACCCGAGTTTGTTTATACCCACCGGTGGCAGGCGGGCATGCTGGTGATGTGGGACAACCGCTCAGTGCTGCATGCCGCCACGGGTGGCTATGATGGTTATGACCGTCTACTTCACCGCACGACCATCTCAGACACTCAGTTTTAGTAAGGAGCCAGCCGTGCCATCCAACATCGAATTCCTGTTCGACTTCGCGAGCCCCAACGCCTACCTCTCTTATCATGTGCTGACCGGTGTCGCCGAGCGCCACGGTGCTGCGCTCACGCTCACACCCGTGTTACTGGGCGGCCTTTTTAAGCTGACCAACAATCAGGCGCCGATGGTCGCCTTCGGCGAGGTGAAAGGGAAGCTCGACTACGACATGCTGGAAACGCAGCGGTTTATCGCCGCGCATCAGCTCGATCAGTTCAAGTTCAATCCGCATTTTCCGATCAACACCATCATGCTGATGCGAGGCTTCATCGCCGCTCAGCAACTGGGTGTGGTGGATGAGTATGTGGCCGTGACGCTGTCGGCCATGTGGGAGCAGGAGCAGAACATGGGAGATCCCGAAGTGGCGACGGGTGTGTGGCAGTCAGCGGGGTTGGATGCCGCGGCACTCGTCGAGGCAATTCAGACCCAGCCCGTTAAAGACGCGCTGCTCCATAACACTCAACAAGCAGCCGAGCGCGGTGCCTTCGGCGTGCCGACCTTCTTCGTGGGCGACGAGATGTTTTTTGGCAAGGAGCGCATTGCTCAGATCGAGGAGATGATTCAGCAGTAAGCCCAGGTTGTCTCGATGCAGACGAGCTGTTCGGGGTTTGAGCTTGTGACGAGTCGCAGGCCCTAGAGCACCTGATGAAGTGCATCGAGCATGGCATTGGGTGCTTCAACCATGATTGTGTGTCCAGCACCCGGTAGGATTTCTACGAGCGGCGACGGAATGGCTTCTTGCAGTGCACGAGTACTCCGCACGGGGGTTAGTCGATCCTCGGCCCCTAAAATGAGTAGAGCAGGGCACGTGACCTTCTTCGCTTGATCGGTTCCCGCGGTGTATTCGTTGCAGGCACGCATGTCGTGGAAGAGCACGCCAGGCGCTGAGCGCTCATAAAGCTTAAGTGTGTTACCGATCATCCAGATACCCGAATTGCGGTTGCCGCCGAACTGATGGCGCTTGCTAAAACCCCACTGGGTCAGCATGTCAAAGGCCGCATGATCATCCGCCTCGGCAGCATTAAGGATGGCATCTGACACTGGCATTGGGGAGGTGGTGCCCACCAGCGCAATCGCTCTGACACGCTCACTGTTAGAGGCAGCGCACTCGAGCGCAATCAGGCTGCCGAGACTGTGCCCCACGATTGCGGCCGCTGCAATCTCCAGCGCGTCCAGCACCGCAATCACCCAGTCGGCCATTTGTTCTACCGTAGCCAGCGGGTCACCAGAGGAACGGCCGTGACCGGGAAGATCCACTGACACGACATTGTTGCCGTGTCGGGCAAAATGGCGGCTCGCCAATGTCCATACCGTATGGTCCATGCCCGAGCCGTGGATAAACACAACGGTTGGTTTGTCTTGCTCGATATCCCGTGAGTTGGTGTAGCAGTAGGCCGTCTCGCCATTAACCTCAATGCGCATTAGCGACTGCCTCCAGCTGCCTTGCTGGCTGCCCGCAGACCCTGCTTTAAATCGGCTATCAGGTCCTTGGGGTCCTCGAGGCCAATTGACAAGCGAATGGTGCCTTCGCCAATGCCGCCTGCTGCGAGTGCTGCTGCGTCCATGCGGTGATGGGTGGTGCTCGCCGGGTGAATGACCAGCGATTTGGCGTCACCAATATTGGCGAGATGCGAGAACACAGAGAGCGCGTCGACGAAAGCGATGCCTGCATCACGGCCGCCTGCAAGATCAAAGCTGAATACAGCGCCGCAACCCTTGGGGAGTAGTTCCTGGGCGAGTGCTTGGTCCGGATGGCCGTCAAGCTCGGGGTAACCGACTCGCACGACCTGCTCCTGCTCAAGCAAGAACGCCGTGATGGAGCGCGTATTCTCTACGTGCCGGCTCATACGCACGCTAAGCGTTTCGATCCCCTGAAGGATGTGAAAGGCGGAAGTGGGGGCCATGCAGGCGCCAAAGTCACGAAGCCCCTCCTTGCGGGCCCGCTGAATCATGGCGGCAGGGCCAAACTCCTCAGTGAAAATCAGGTTATGGAATCCTGCGTAAGGCTCTGACAGCGTTGGGAATTTCCCCGAGGCGTCCCAGTCAAACTGACCGCCGTCCACAAGCAAGCCACCAATGACGATGCCGTGCCCGCTCAGAAACTTGGTGGCCGAGTGTTGAATAATGTCAGCCCCCAGTGCAAACGGCTTGATCAGATAAGGCGTGGTCGTGGTGGAGTCCACCATCAGAGGCAGCCCGGCGGCGTGCGCCACCTCGGCAATTGCAGGAATGTTCAGCACGTCGAGGCTGGGGTTGCCCAGCGTCTCACCGAAAACCAGACGCGTATTGTCCTGAATCGCACTGGCGAACGCCTTTGGATCGCGTGGGTCGACAAAGGTAGTTTCGATGCCAAAACGGGGCAGCGTATAGGCCAATAAGTTGTGGCTGCCGCCGTACAGCGCAGCCGAAGCTACGATGTGTGATCCAGCCCCCATCAGCGTGATGATGGCCAGATGAAGTGCGGCCTGGCCACTCGCGGTCGCAATGGCCCCGACCCCTCCCTCCAGTGCAGCGATGCGCTCCTCGAGTACCGCGTTGGTGGGGTTGCTGAGCCGCGAATACACGTGTCCCGCACGCTCAATATTAAAAAGCGATGCCGCGTAATCCGAGTCGGGAAAGCAAAAGGAGGCCGACTGATAAATCGGTGTGGCTCTCGCGCCTGTTGCGGGGTCTGGTTGCGCACCGGCATGCAAAGCCAGTGTGTCGAGGCCGGGATAGTCAGGTCCTGCCATGGTGTGCTCCTTGTGGCGTCATGCCATCAGATACTGAGACCGCCGAGTTTGGTCTCCAGGTATTCCTCAATACCCTCGCGTGCGCCCTCGCGGCCCAAGCCGCTCTCTTTCATACCCCCAAATGGCGCTGCAGCGCTGGTGGGGTTAATGTCGTTGATCCCAATAATGCCAAATTGCAGCTGTTCGAAGGTGCGCAACGCTCTCGCCAGATTTTGGGTGTAGACGTAGGCCGCCAGACCGTAGTCCGTATCGTTGGCCATCGCGATCACGTCGTCCTCGTCGTCAAAGGGCACCACTGCGGCGACGGGCCCAAAGGTTTCTTCTCGATAGATACGCATGCTGGCATTCACGTTACTCAACAACGTAGCGCCATAAAAGCAGCCTTTAGCTAGCCCACTGTCTGTGAGTCGAGTGCCGCCAGCGAGTAGCGTGGCGCCTTTCTCCAACGCATCCTGTACTTGTCGATCCACTTTTTCGATTGCTGCTTCATTGATCAGCGGTCCAATACTGTTCTCGGGATTCATGCCATCACCCGCACGAAGCGCAGTTACCCTCGCTTCTAGAGTGCTCAGAAATGGCTCCATAATACGCCGGTGCACAAATATGCGATTGGGGCTAATGCAGGCCTGTCCGGTGTTGAGAAACTTCACCAGTGACACGCCCTTGGCAGCATGCACCGGGTCAGCATCGTCATACACGATGAAGGGGGCGTGACCCCCAAGCTCCATGGATACCCGCTTGAGCTGAGGGGCGCAGGCTTGTGCGAGGTGCTTGCCCACCGCGGTGGAGCCGGTAAAGGTAAGTTTACGGACCGCGGGGTGGGTGCAGAACACTTCTCCAATAGGCTTCGGGTCACTCGCGGTCACCAAATTGGCGACCCCCGGGGGCACGCCGGCCTCTTCAAGAATTTTGAAAACAGCGATGGCACACAAGGGCGTGCTCTCGGCGGGCTTCAATACCACCGTGCATCCAGCGGCTAGCGCTGGCCCAAGTTTCCTAGTCAGCATTGAAATGGGGTAGTTCCATGGTGTCACGGCGGCCACGACGCCTACTGCCTGTTTCTGCACAAGAAATCGCTGATCAGATCGCGCGGAGGGAATGCTCTCGCCGTAAATTCGCTTGGCTTCTTCTGCGAACCATAATAAAAAATCGGCCGCGTACTTGACCTCATTCATAGCGGCCTTCAAAGGCTTACCTTGTTCTTGCGTCATCAATTCCGCAAGCTGCCGCTGCTGTTCGAGCATTAATTGGTTGGCTCGGTAAAGTAGAGCAGATCGTTGGTAAGCGGTCAGGGCCATCCAGCCTGGTAGCGCGCGATAGGCCGCGTCAATTGCGGCGCTGGCATGACCTGCATCGCCGTCCGGTACGAGACCGATGACATCGCCTGTGGCAGGATTAAAAACAGGGAATTCGGCTTTGTTTTTGAGCCATTCGCCGTCGATATACATTACCGTGACGCCTCCAGTTTTAGCGCGACGAGCGCTAACGGCCCACAACGGCCCCAGGGGGGTCGCTCTCGATGATGAGAGACTTCACATCATTGACAACTGTGTCCGCATGGAGAAAAGAAGTGCTGTAGATGTTGCGGATGCGTTTGTCTTTGTCGACTAAAAACACGCGCAAAATATGTGACATGGTTCCTTGGTATTCGCCATTTTCGTCGAAGTCACGAATGACCCACTGATCGTAGGCTCGAAGAATGGGATCAAGGGTCTCCGCTCCCTTGGTGGTAAGAAAATGCCAATCGGCTTTGGGGTCTCGGAATTGTGAGCCGTAAGCGGCAATCACGTCCGGGGTATCAAAAAGGGGATCAAAACTGAAGCTCACCAGACGCGACTTGCCTGCGGTGGTGGGGTCTGCCAGCAGAGCGTCCTGCACCCGCCGCAGCACATAGGTCGCCAGAGGGCAGCCGTTGACGTCGTCACAGGTGGTGAAAATAAAGCTAAGGACTGTGGGCTTGCCACCAAGGAAATCATGTAGCTGCGCTGAGTTCCCGTCACTATCGATCACCGCGCCATCTGCCGCGCTGCCCATCGCCGGAAGGGTGTAGCTACCGGGCTCAGGTGGCGTAAAGGACAAAGGCGCGTAGCCCGGTGCCAAAACCACGGCCGGTTTGTGCTCGTGAGGAGCACAGAGTGCGGCTGCACTCCATGCCCAGATCAGCAGGAGGAGGGTACCGCGCATAACGGTATCAGTGCGCGGGCGGTGTCGTCACCAAACCCGATGGCGACTGGGCCGCCATGCCGCCATATAGGGCGTGGGCGCCGAAGCGCATCTGGTGCGGAGCGCCCAGACCAAGCTCGACAAAGTCGAGGTTAAACTCAAGCGTGAGAGACTTACCGTCCCACTTGTAGAGTTTGAAGTACTGCAGGTCATTGCCCTCTGAAGCGGTTGTCTTGTCCCAGTTCGCCAGTAGCGAAGAGGTGTAGTAGAGCCGCTCACCATCCCAACTCTGCGACACCATGTTCACCTGCTCGCCGATCTGCTCTTCCATGATTTGCTGGGGCGCGAAGGGATCAGAGATGTCATACAGGCGAGTCAGCCCATCATTCCAGGTGTTGATCCAGAGGTGGTTGTCATCAGCTGAGATCGAAATATCCACGGGTAAAGGAATCTTGCTGGCGTCGCCGATATCCGCCACCGCCTTGGCCTGCCACTCGCCGGCCTCATCTTCGTAGATCAACCAGACCTTGGAGGTGAGAGCGGTAGTTGTAAAGCAGTAGTTGGAGCGAGAACCCCAGGCGCAGCGGATTTCGAGCGGCGCACCAGGTACATCAAGAATTTTCTTGGGCTTTCGGGAGTGCAGGTCCCAAATCACAACGGTGTTGCCGAAACGCTTCATCGCCTCGGCATCGCCCATCATCTTGCCAAGATTCATCATGTAGTTGTTCCAGCCGGTAAAGGAAGACGACACCAGCACATTGCGTCTTGGCAAAGCCCGCGCGTCGTAGCCGTAGCCATCGGCGAAGTTGCCGGATTTCTCGGCGCCTTGCAGGTTGTCATCGGTGGGCATCCACACGCTGGTGATGAAATCGCCACCATTGGTGTACTCCGCCATGCCGGTGCGGCCGCCGTGGTCGCGATTATTGGACAATCCGGTAATCAGCATGCGTCCGGGCAGCGCATAGTTGGTATGGGGGCCAACCACGCCGCCGGTTTTCTCGACGAAGTCGTCAATGGTGCGGTGTAGCTTGGGCGCCGCGGGGTCTGTGTGCACATCGAAGATGAAGATTTTGCTGGTATCCAAACCTGACGCCCACAGGTAGCGGCGATCATCGGTCAGGCCTGAGTGGTGCGCTTCGTGGCGGCCACCCATCGAGATCGAGTGAATGACCTGCGCATAGGTCTCTGAGTCGGGGTTAACGTCGACGGTAACAAGCTTGTCCTCGCCGTCGCCAACGCCTTCAAGGCCCAGTGTCCAGATATAGACATAGTCTTCCTGGCCTACGATCTTGGTCATATACGGTGACATGCAGGTTTCGTCTGCCGCCGTCGGTTGCACCAGCACGGCAACTGCGATCAGCGCCGAGAAAAAACCTCTCAATATCATGATTGTCCCCAAATTTTTCTGCCACAATTGACCCGATGCTAACACCTTCAGCCAAGCCTGCGAATCGTTTTCGAATCTCTGTTAAACGGGGCGTGGCGCTGTGCTTGGGTGGCCTTTCAGTGCTCTGCCCGCCAATGACCGGCGTGTTCGCGGCGGCTGATGACCCTGCGAGGGATGGGAATCATAAGGTGGGCCTGGCTGATTCACGGGTGGGATATGAGTCGGCGTCTTATGTCACCGATTCAAAGGTGGTCATACAAACCCTCGGAGAGCGGCAGCCGCTTTACGAATTGAGCTTGAATCCACCGCTGGGCTTGCCCGCAGTGACTGCCCAGTTAGATCCTGCGGAAATCGATTTGGGGCGCCAGCTATTCTTCGACCGGCGCCTGTCAAAAAACGAGACGCTGTCGTGCGCCATGTGTCACATCCCCGAGCAGGGTTTTACCCAGAATGAGTTGGCAACCCCTGTGGGCCATTTGGGAAAGGGCATCCGGCGGAACGTGCCATCACTCTATAACGTGGCTTATGCCGAAGCCCTTTTTCTTGATGGGCGGGAGCAGTCACTTGAGGCGCAGATCTGGTCGCCATTGCTTGCTGAAAATGAAATGGCGAACGAGTCCCGGGACGCAGTGCTGGCAAAACTGGCCTCGAACGGCCTTTACAGAGCGCGGTTTGCAGAAACGTTTGCTGAGGGGATCACCGAGAGGACGCTAGGGCAAGCCTTGGCGGCGTACCAGCGAGCCTTGCTATCTGGCGACTCGCCATTTGATCGATGGTACTTCGGGGGCGAGGGGGTGCCCGGCGGCGAGGAATCGGTCGCTAATGGTTACTCGGCGCTGGCGGCTCGAGGTTTCGCCGTCTTTCAGGACAAGGGCTGCGCCTCGTGTCATCGCATCAACGATTCGTCGGCGCTGTTTACAGATGGTCAGTTTCACAACACGGGAACAGGGTATCGGCGCGCCAGCCGCGGCCTCAGGCCCCCGTTGGTGCAACTGGCCCCCGGCGTTTTTGTGGTGCCAACTGTCGACGCGGAGACAGAGACGTTCACCGATGAGGGCCGCTACGAAGTCACGGGCCGAAGGGCGGATAAATGGCGCTATCGCACACCGAGCCTTCGCAATGTTGCGCTTACCGGCCCCTACATGCACGACGGGTCAATTGCCACACTGGAGGCGGTGGTCGCCTTTTATGCAGAGGGCGGCGGGGGAGATCCGGCGCAGGATCCTCGAACGCGCTCTGTTCAGTTGACGCTGTCCGACCAAGCCGCACTAGTGGCCTTCTTAAAGACGCTCACCTCGAGTCACGTGGACGCGCTGGTATCGGATGCCCGGAGTGTGACGATCGGCGAGCGGACAGCAGGTGGTCAGTAGTCAGCGTCAGGTGTAGGGTGGTTTTTTTCCTCGGAGGTGGACCCATGTTGAGTACATACAAGCGAATAGGGCTGCTGGGCTTCTTGGGAGTTTTCGCCTTTGCGGGATGCGGCGGCGAAGTCGATTCGCAGTCCGGCGAAGATCCAGTGCAAAGCTTGGCACAGCGCGCCGGCGCGCCCCTGTTTGAGGGCATGGGCGACTACCACATGCCGATCACCACCGCTGACCTCAACGCCCAGCGCTACTTTGATCAGGGCATGGTGTTGGCCTTCGGCTTTAATCATGCGGAGTCCATTCGTAGCTTCCGCGCCGCCCAAACGCTGGATCCCGGATGCGCCATGTGCTTTTGGGGCGAAGCACTGGCCACGGGGCCCAATATCAATGTAACCAATAACGGGAAGGCGATTATGGCCCCCGCTGAGCGGGCCAGCGCTCGCGCTGCGATAGATCAGGCTCTGGCGTTGATGGATGGTGTGACGCTCAAGGAGCAGGACTGGATTAGAGCGCTGGATCAGCGTTACGACGGCCAAGCCGACACGCCCCGTGATCCGCTTGATCGCGCCTGGGCAGACGCCCTTGCTGACATGGCTGAGCGTTACCCAGACGACACCACCGTGGCATCGGTCTACGCAGAGGCGCTGATGAACACCATGCCTTGGGATTACTGGGGTCCTGACGGCGAGGCCAAGCCCGACACGCAAGCGGTGATTGCGAGTCTTGAGGACGTTATGGCCGCGGACCCCGATCATCCCCTCGCGTTGCACCTTTACATCCATGCGTTAGAGGCTTCGTCCAATGCGGCGAAGGCCGAGACGGCAGCGGACCGTTTGGCCAATCTGGTACCGGGGTCCGGTCATCTTGTGCATATGCCCAGCCACATTTACTTCAGAGTAGGGCGATACCAGGACTCCGCGCTTGCCAACATCCGCGCCGCAGAGGTGGATGAGGCCTACATTGCCCAATGCAATGCACAGGGCTTTTATCCTGCGCTGTATTACCCGCACAACATTCACTTCCTTTGGGCCTCAGCAACCATGCAGGGCCAAAGCGCATTGTCTTTAGATAGTGCGCGACGCGTGGTGGCGAATGTTCGGGTCGAGCAGGTAGAGCAGTTCCCGACCATTCAGTTCTTTCGCACGGTGCCCATGCTCTCTCTAGTCAGGTTTGCGCGATGGGAGGAGATTCTGGCTGAGCCTGAGCCCTACGCGTCTTTTGCATTTGCTCGCGCCATTTGGCACTACGGCCGCGGAGTCGCGCACGCAGCACTCGGTGATGCAGAGGCCGCGCTGGTTGAGTTAGCGGCGATAGAGCAACTCGAGCCCGAGGTCGACGAGATCTTCATGGGTAATGTCTACCCGGCGCGGGACCTCTTGGAGATTGCCAAAGCCTTGCTGAAAGGGGAGGTGGCCTTCCGCTCCGGTGATGCGGCAAGCGCGGTACTCGCATTTGAGGAGGCGGTCGCACTGCAAGACGCACTGCCCTACACCGAACCGCCTTTTTGGTACTACCCGACGCGCCAGTCCCTAGGCGCGGCACTCTTGGCCAGCGATAGGGTGGCTGAGGCCCAAGCGGTCTTCGAAGAAGATCTCGAGCAGTACCCCATGAACGGCTGGTCGATGTTTGGGCT
>JAYNYK010000078.1:0-441 GCA_038102985.1 Halieaceae bacterium | reverse complement strand
TGTGACCTCGCCGGTCCGCGAATAATGTAGCCAGCTTCTGGTGCAGGTAAGAGTCGGAGTGAAGATGAAGGTAAAGCGTGATTAAAGTTGTGACGATGCTGACCAGAAAGCCCGGGCTATCTCGCGAGGCCTTCATCGAGCACTATGAAACCCATCATCGAAAAATCGGTGAAAAGTACCTGAGTGGCTTCGCTGTGAAATATCAACGCCGTTATCTTCAATCCGCGGGATTCAGGGAGCAGGGAGGGGAAGAGCCGCCTTTCGATGTTCTAATGGAAATCTGGTACCCGGATCAAGACGCGCTGAGTGCGGCCCTCGCCGTATTGTCCACCGATGAAGCGCAGGCCGAGATCGCAGCGGACGAGGAGCGTTTGTTTGATCGTGACCTGATTCGCAGCTACACGGTCGAAGAGTATGAGTCAGAGATGCCCGCTGCTGGAG
>JAYNYK010000077.1:0-10308 GCA_038102985.1 Halieaceae bacterium | reverse complement strand
TACTGCGGCCTTTGGCGGAGTCAGGAAACGAGGCGGTAGGGTCAATGGGCGACGACACGCCGATGGCAGTGCTCTCTCGGCACGAGCGGTCACTCTACGATTATTTTCGCCAGAAATTTGCGCAGGTGACCAACCCCCCGATCGATCCGCTGCGAGAATCCATCGTGATGTCATTGGAGGTGGATCTGGGTCCAGAACGTAATATTTTCACAGAGTCTGAAGCGCACGCGCGGCGCATCAGCCTGACTTCACCCGTGCTGTCCCAAGCCAAGTTCCAAACGATTGTGGCGCTGGCAGAGGAGGGTTTTCGCAGTGTCGTGATCGATGTGACCTATGATCCCGCGGAGCGTAATTTGCGGCAGGCATTGGAAGCGGTCTGTAGCAGCGCTGAGGCCGCCGTCCGCGAAGGCGGCAATATTATTGTCCTCTCTGATCGCGGTATCGGTGAGGCCCGTGTGCCATTGCACAGTTTGCTGGCGACCGGAGCGGTGCATCATCATCTGATCCGAAGTGGACTGAGGGCCGATTGCAACTTGGTTGTTGAGTCGGGTAGCGCGCGCGACTCTCACCATGTGGCTTGCCTGCTGGGTTTTGGTGCGACGGCGATATACCCCTACCTTGCATACAGCGTGATTGAAGACCTGTTGAATCGTGGCGAGTTGCTGGGTGATCCCCAGATTTGCCAGAAAAATTTCCGCAAGGGCGTCAATAAAGGGCTATTGAAGATCATGTCCAAAATGGGCATCTCTGCAGTGAATTCCTATCGCGGCGCGCAGTTGTTTGAAGCCGTCGGCTTGGATGCCGAGCTCGTCAGCGTCGCCTTCGCAGGCGTTGCCTCGCGCGTAAGTGGACTATCGCTGGATCAGTTGGAAAAAGACCAGTGGCAAGTCGCGAGCCGCGCGCGATCCCGTCGTAAAACCATGGATCAAGGGGGTTTGCTCAAGTACGTGCACGGAGGGGAGTACCATGCCTACAACCCTGACGTTGTGATGAGCCTGCAGGCGGCCGTGACCAGTGGTGACTATGCAGACTACTTGCGCTACGCCACCCACTGCAACGAGCGGCCAGTCGCCGCGCTGCGAGACCTTTTGTCATTGAAGCCGTCTGCTACGCCCATACCGCTGGATCAGGTGGAGCCCATTGAAGGCATTCTCCGTCGTTTTGATTCTGCGGGGATGTCTCTCGGCGCGCTGTCCCCCGAGGCTCACGAAGCATTGGCAATGGGAATGAATCATATCGGCGCGCGCTCCAACAGTGGTGAGGGGGGCGAGGATCCCGATCGGTTTGGCACCAATCGCGTCTCCAAGATCAAGCAAATCGCCTCGGGGCGCTTTGGCGTTACTCCGCATTATCTGGTTAACGCCGAGGTGCTACAGATCAAGGTGGCGCAGGGTGCGAAGCCCGGAGAAGGCGGGCAGTTGCCCGGTGGTAAAGTCAACGATTTGATTGCGCGACTTCGGTACTCGGTGCCGGGTGTGACGCTGATTTCTCCGCCGCCGCACCACGATATTTACTCAATCGAAGACTTGGCGCAGCTGATTTTTGATTTGAAGCAGGTCAACCCTGACGCCTTGGTGTCGGTAAAGTTGGTTTCAGAGCCGGGGGTGGGCACGATTGCGGCGGGCGTGACCAAGGCTTACGCCGACCTCATTACGATCTCGGGGTATGACGGTGGAACGGCTGCCAGCCCACTGACCTCGATACGCTACGCGGGGTCTCCTTGGGAGCTGGGTATCGCCGAAGTTCAGCAGACGCTCCGGGGCAACCGTCTCAGAGGCAAAGTCAGGTTGCAGGCTGACGGCGGCATGAAGACTGGCCTCGATGTGGTAAAGGCGGCGATTCTGGGAGCAGAAAGTTTTGGCTTTGGCACGGCGCCGATGGTGGCGATGGGTTGCAAGTATTTACGTATTTGCCACCTCAACAACTGCGCTACCGGCGTGGCAACGCAAAATGCGACCCTGCGTCAGACACACTTTGTGGGCGACGTGGAGCGGGTCGTGAATTTCTTTACCTTTGTGGCCACTGAAACGCGGGAATGGTTGGCCAAACTGGGCGTCAGCAAAATCGAGGATTTGATTGGTCGCGTTGATCTGCTGGAGCGTCTACCCGGCGAGACTGCGAAACAGCAAAGCCTCGACCTGGACCCTATTCTCTGGGTCGATGAGGAGGCCGCAGACCAGCCGCAGTTCTGCCAGGTTGCCAGCAATGACCCCTTTGACACGGCTGAAAAAGCCAACCAGATGGTCGCAGACATGTTGCCCGCCATTGAATCTGGTAGTGGTGGCAACTTCGCTTATGCAGTGACCAACTGCGATCGCTCCATCGGTGCGCGCCTGTCCGGGGAAATTGCGCGACGCCATGGTAACAACGGCATGGAGTGCAACCCGGTTATCGTGAAGCTCACGGGCACCGCAGGACAGAGTTTTGGTGTCTGGAATGCGGGCGGTCTGCACATGTACCTTGAAGGCGACTGCAACGACTATGTCGGCAAGGGGATGGCCGGTGGCAAGCTGGTGGTTTCTCCCCCAAAAGTCAGTCGTTTTGAGAGCCGGTTTACCAGTATTGTCGGTAATACCTGCCTTTATGGAGCGACCGGTGGACGCCTGTTTGCCGCTGGAGTCGCCGGCGAGCGTTTTGCGGTGCGTAACTCCGGTGCCCATGCGGTGATTGAGGGCGCCGGGGATCATTGCTGCGAGTATATGACGGGGGGACTGGTGACGGTGCTGGGCGCCACAGGCGTGAATTTCGGCGCTGGTATGACCGGCGGATTGGCCTTTGTGTTGGATGAGGATCGCGCGTTTATTGACCGTTACAATAGCGAGCTGGTCGAGATCCACCGTGTGGCAGCCGAGTCAATGGAAGCGCACCGACACTTTCTACGGGATAATATTCGCGAATTCGTGACCGAGACGGGCTCGGCTTGGGGCGCTCATCTGTTGCAGAACTTCGAGGACTACGTGGGCAAATTCTGGCTGGTAAAACCGAAGGCCGCTGATATCAATCAACTCCTCTCGCGACTGCGGGATACTGACTGAGGCGCAACCCATCATGAGCACCCGGCTGGCCAATCCGTTTCAGTTTCTCGACGTTGATCGTAAAGATCCCGGTAAAAAGGGGATGGAGGTGCGAACCGAGGCCTTCGTCGAGATTTACGATCCCTATACTCAGGCTCAGGCGGCGGAGCAGTCTCACCGCTGCCTTGAGTGCGGTAATCCTTACTGTGAGTGGAAGTGCCCGGTTCACAACTTTATTCCTAACTGGCTGAAGCTGCTTGCCGAAGGCAACCTTTTTGAGGCGGCGGAGTTGAGTCATCAGACCAATACCTTGCCCGAGGTGTGTGGGCGGGTCTGCCCGCAAGACCGGTTGTGCGAGGGCGCCTGCACCCTTAATGATGGCTTCGGCGCCGTGACCATCGGCAACTCTGAGAAATATATTACCGATACGGCGTTGGCCATGGGATGGCGTCCCGACCTTTCCGATGTGGTGCCTACTGATAAAAGAGTGGCGATCATTGGTGCCGGCCCTGCTGGTCTCGGCTGCGCCGATATCCTTACGCGCAATGGCGTCAAGGCAGTGGTTTTTGATCGTTACCCGGAAATAGGCGGGCTGCTGACCTTCGGTATTCCGCCGTTCAAACTGGAAAAGCAGGTGATGGAGCGGCGCCGAGAGGTGTTTGAAGGCATGGGTATCGAGTTTCAGCTCGACACCGAGATTGGTCGCGATATCACGATCGATCAGCTCCTCGCGGATTATGACGCCGTGTTTCTGGGGATGGGTACTTACAAAGCGATGGAGGGGGGCTTCCCCGGCGAGGATTTGCCCGGGGTCTACAAGGCGCTCGACTACCTCATTGCCAACGTCAATGAAAAGATGGATTACCCCCGAGAGCCCGGTGAGTACATCGACCTGCGAGAAAAAACCGTGGTAGTGCTGGGAGGGGGCGACACGGCCATGGACTGTGTGCGAACGGCGGTGCGGCAGCAGGCGGATCGTGTTTACTGCGTCTACCGACGGGACGAGGAAAATATGCCGGGCTCGCGACGGGAGGTGGCCAACGCCAGAGAGGAGGGCGTGCAGTTTCTCTTTAATCGCCAGCCGGTGGAGGTCATGGATTATTTTGGTGAAGCCGTAGGCATCAAAGTGGTGGAGACCCGCCTCGGTGAACCGGGTCCGGATGGCCGCCGCCGCCCCGAGTCTGTGCCGGGCAGCGAAGTCGTCATCGAGGCGGATGCGATCATTATGGCCTTTGGGTTTCAGCCGGACCCCGCGGACTGGTTTGCAGATGTCGGGGTGACTTGCAATGACTGGGACGCTGTTGTCGCTCCCGAGCATCAAACCTTTAAATTTCAAACCGCCAATCCCAAGATATTCGCGGGAGGTGATATGGTTCGGGGGTCGGATTTGGTAGTGACAGCCATTTGGGAGGGACGCCAGGCGGCTGAGGGGATTCTGGATTACCTCGGCGTTTGATCACGACTTGGGGTAGAGAGCGCCGCTCCGATTCACCGGGATGACCGGGCTACTTCTGCAAGTTAGCAGTCATAAAAAGACAGAACAGAGAGAGTCGATAGCATGACCCGTTTGGAAAATGACCGGTTTCTGCGAGCACTGTTGCGAGAGCCTGTTGATAGGACGCCCATATGGATGATGCGTCAGGCGGGGCGGTATCTTCCCGAGTATCGCGCCACGCGGGCAGAGGCCGGCAGCTTTATGGGTTTGTGTACCAACCCGGAGCTCGCTTGCGAAGTGACATTGCAGCCACTCAGGCGCTACGCCATGGACGCGGCGATTCTCTTTTCCGACATTCTGACGGTACCCGATGCCTTGGGGCTGGGGCTGTATTTTTCCGAGGGAGAGGGCCCCCGTTTCGAGCGGCCGATATCGTCTGCCGCAGAAATTACCGCCCTCGATCCCGAGCGTGCGGCCAATGAACTGGGTTATGTGATGGATGCGGTGGCGCTGATCCGAAAGGAGCTGAAAGGAAGCGTGCCCTTGATCGGATTTGCTGGCAGCCCCTGGACATTGGCGACTTATATGGTTGAGGGCGGTTCGAGCAAAGATTTTGCCAAGGTCAAATCGCTGGCGTTTAACGAGCCAGAGGTGATGCACCAGTTACTCTCGAAGCTGGCAACGTCGGTGGCGGTGTATCTTGCCGAGCAGGTGCGCCAAGGTGCCCAGGCATTGCAGATTTTCGATACCTGGGGCGGGTCTTTAAGCCATGATGCTTATCGCGAATTTTCCCTGCGCTATATGACCGAAATCATTGAGCAACTGCCCAGAGAGGCAGATGGTCGCCGGGTGCCGGTGATTGTCTTTACCAAAGGGGGCGGGCAGTGGCTGGAGGCCATCGCGGACTGTGGCGCAGATGCCGTCGGGCTCGACTGGACCACCGATATTGGCCAGGCGCGGAACAGAGTGGGCGATAAGGTGAGTTTGCAGGGCAATATGGACCCGACGCTACTTAACGCTTCACCGGATAGGATCCGCGCCGAGGTAGGCCAGATCCTAGCTTCCTATGGCGAGGGCAGTGGTCATATTTTTAATCTGGGTCACGGTGTGACCCCGGGGATTGATCCAGAGCATGTTGCAGCGATGGTAAACGCGGTGACTGAGCTGTCTCCCGCTTACCACTGAGATTCGGGAATCGCGTGATCCATATCTAGCGCGGGCGAGCTGGAGGTCGGTCGCCCAACCACCCGGGCAGGCACGCCAGCCACTGTGGTGTGTGAGGGAACGTCTTGCAGCACCACCGAGCCCGCGCCCACTTTGGCGCCTTCACCCACGTGGATGTTGCCCAGAATTTTGGCGCCGGCACTAATCAGCACGCCGTCTGCTATTTTTGGATGGCGATCGCCTTCCTCTTTGCCCGTGCCGCCCAAGGTTACCGATTGCAGAATTGACACGCGATTCCCCACCACTGCCGTTTCACCAACCACCAGACCCGTCGCGTGGTCGAGCATAATGCCGTGACCAAAGCGCGCAGCGGGATGAATGTCGATACCAAACTGCCTGGCCATCTGGCTTTGTAAAAAATGTGCCAGCGGCTGCCGCTCGTGTTCCCATAGCCAGTGCCCGACGCGATGAATCTGTAGCGCCTGAAAGCCTTTGAAATAGAGAAACGGAATGTAAAGATCATGACAGGCTGAATCGCGGTCGAGGATGGCGTTGAGATCGTCCCTGATCGCACAGCGGATGCCACCGTCATCCCGCAGCGCCTCAAGGATCACTTCGCGCAGCATCATGGCGGGGGCAGAGGGACTGTCCAGCAAATTCGCCAGATGAAAACTAAGTGCGCACTCGAGTTCATCATGATTGAGAATCGTGGCATGTAAGAAGCTCGCCAACACCGGTTCTGCACTCGCGGCCTCGCGTGTCTCATTGCGGATGCGTTCCCAAATAGGGTCGCCATTGCGCATCTGTTGAATACCGTCACGCTGAGTCGCTGTCATGGTTGATCCCCTTTACAGATCGGGATTTAGCCTGCTGGTCGCGCAGGGTATCTCAGGCTCTCGTAATCTGCTAGCGGCAGAATTCCCCGCAAAAACGCCATAGCTGATGGCCGCGCTCCTGGTATTTTTTTTCAAAAAGGCTCAGGGGCGTTGTCGCGATAAAGGGCTCGCATGCGCCGCTGAGCCCGATTTCCGTGGCGGCTTGGGTAAACTCCGCTGCAAAAATGTCCCAGTTGGTTCGCATTTCAAGCGACCCTCCCAGCTTTGAAAGCAATGGAAAAGCCCCATGCCCGTGCACCCGGCGCCTGAGCTGAGCTGCCTTGGGCCATGGGTTGGGATAGAGCATCCAATGGGCTTGCAGTTTGAGTTTGGCTTCGGCGAGACAAGACCAGAAGGATTCGGCCTCGGCGCGGAGCAAGAGGTAGTTACCCTCGTTTGCGCTTTGGTGTTTGGCCAGACGATGCGCGGATTGATCGATGCCAACCACCCAGCTGCCGGGATAGCGGCGCGCGAGCAAGGCCGTACTCATGCCGGTTCCGCAAAAGGAGTCCAGCACCAAAGGGCGAGGATGAGCGGCGAGGGTTTTTTGCAGCAAGCGAAATGCCTCCCGGGTGTGTGCCGGGCAGGGCTTACGCCAGGGGTGTTTGCGGTGATTGCGAACGACCGCCAATAGGTCAGTGTGGACGCCACTCTGATCCGTGACGATGCCGCTATCAGGGGCTATTTGCCGGGGCGTTTGCGCAGTCATAGTCACCTTGCCATCATACCCTGAGGCGACAGGGTCGAATTAAGACAGCACTTTATGAGAGAGGATCTCCGTCCGTTCTGGGTCAAGCAGGCCTACCTGCGGTTTCGCGCTGCCTGGATTAATTGGTTTATTCGGCCTCGGTGCGCGTATCTGGGGCGGCACGCCACTATTATGTCGCCTTGGTACATCGATATTTCGGGGCCCAACATTTCGATAGGGCACTCGTTTACTGCGATCAATACGGCAAGCCAGCGGGTGCAGATCGGTGTTTGGGGTCGCGAGGCGGGGCAGGGGCGCATCACAATGGGTGCCGCGTGCCTGATGAGCCCAGGATCGCGCATTAGCGCCAGTGACGAGATTGTGCTGGGTGATGGCTGCATGTTGGCCAATGGCGCCTACATTACCGACTCAGACTGGCATGGCCTGTATGACCGGATTAATCGAGCAGCAGATCCCACGCCGGTGGTTCTGGGCCACAATGTTTGGGTGGGAGATCACGCTACTGTCTTAAAGGGCGTCACTATCGGTGACAACAGTGTCGTGGCGGCACGGGCAGTGGTCACGCAGGATGTGCCGGCCAACGCAGTCGTTGCGGGTAACCCGGCACGGGTGGTTAAAACATTGGATCCTGCCGAACCCCGCTATACCCGGGCAGACCTGTATGCCGACCCTGATAAAACGGCGGCGCAATTCGAGGCGTTGGATCGCTTTGTGCTCTCTAAGAATCGGTTCTGGTTTTGGTTATGGACCTTGGTGTTTCCCCGGGCGCGCGGAGGCAGATAGCCCGCCGCCTACAAGAGACGCAGCGGCGGCTCCTCCATCAAAGCCAGCTGCTCGCGAAGCGCCAAAATCTGATCAGACCAGTACCGAGCCTGCCCAAACCACGGAAACGCCGCAGGAAATGCCGGGTCATCCCAGCGTCGCGCCAACCACGCGCTGTAGTAAACCATGCGCGCTGTGCGCAGCGCCTCAATCCATTTGATTTGCCGAGCATCAAAATCGTTAAACTCCTCGTAGCCCGCGATAAGCTCGGACAGCTGTTGCTCCCGCTGGTGACGTTCCCCCGATAAAAACATCCACAGGTCCTGTATCGCCGGGCCGGTGACACAGTCATCAAGGTCGACAAAGTGGGGGGTGTCATCCCGCCACAAAATATTGCCGACGTGACAGTCACCGTGAAGGCGGATGCCCTCTCTGGGATCATAGTCCGACATTAGCCGCGTAGCCCGATCGATCAGATCATTACCTAGGCTATCCCAGGCCGGGCGGAGCTCTTGGGGTACCCATTGCTGTGCCAAGTAGTCGAGGGGCTCCCGTAACCAACGCTCGAGCGTGTAGTCAATGCGATGGGAAAACTGGCCTGCTTGGCCAACGCCATGCAGCCTGCCCAGTGTTCTGCCCAGTCCCAACAAATGATCAAAATTATCGAGCTCCGGCGCGTGGCCACCCCGGCGGGGGAACGCGGCGATCAAAAAGTCATTGGCTTCATGCAGGGTATTGCTGCCGATCGCCATCGGCGCGACTACCGACAAGTCTGCCGCTAAGAGCTCATGGGTAAACGCGTGTTCTTCCTGAATTTGTGCGCGAGACCAGCGGCCCGGGCGATAGAACTTAACGATAATCGGATCGCTTTCATCAAGACCTACCTGATAAACCCGGTTCTCATAGCTGTTGAGCGCCAGCAGCCTGAGATCCGAGCGCAGACCAATCGACTCTACGCAGCTCACTACGTTATCGGGAGTCAGGTTTTCAAAAGGGTGGGTCATGTGTTTGCCCGCGACGAAGGACCCTTATCTTACCGCGTCTGTGTCTTTCTCCTCGGGTCTGGGCGTTCTTGCCAAACACCAGACAGTGATGGATTCGGCGCCAGCCCCCGCGCAGGCTGCGGCCGCCGAGCGTGCCGTGGCGCCGGTTGTCATGACATCGTCGATCAAAATGATGTGGCGACCAGCCACGCTGGGGTGCGCGAAAAAACGATCGTCCCCCCCCTGTATCCGAGTGCGGCGATTGAGTCTGTGCTGGGGTTTTCGGTAGCGGGTGTTCTCCAGCCACCGCCTGATTTCGTGTTGGCTTAATAGTTGCCATCTTAATGCCTGGGCCAACAGCCAAGTATGGTCAAACCCGCGGATGATTTGCCGGTGCCACTGCGTTGGCACGGGTATCAGCACGGCCGACGGCGGTGCAGCTTGCAAGCGCTCAGCGGGCACTGCCGAGGCAAACAACGCGGCAAGCAGTGGCGTCAGTTGTGATTGGCCTTGAAACTTCCACAAATGAATGAGGTCTCGCATCCCTGTCTGCATCAAAAAGGGTGCCAGCGTTTTTTGAAACCGCGGAGGGCGATGCTGGCAATTCACGCAGCACGCCCAGAGGGGCGCCTTTGCCAGCAGCAGGTTGACCCCCGCGACAAGGGGCAGGCCACACTGCCCGCAAGCGGAAACATTACGCGTCAGTGCCCCTTCGCAAGCAATACAAATGGCTTGTTGGCGATGATGGTTCTCTTTGCACAGCAGGCAGCAGGGAGGGCTGAGCCACTGCGCCAGTTTGCGAGCGCTGGCGAGCAGCCCTCTTGCGCCCTCGCCAGTGCGCGCCACTATTACAGGCGGGTCGGCGAGCAACTGTCAGTGAGTGAGCGTTGCATCGGCTTGCTTTTCTTTTACGATCTCACATCGTCTCTCCCCTCGGGAGCGTCTGGAACACCGCGGCTGAGTCAAAGCTGATCACCCCTGACCAGCGGGCTCGCTAACGGAGATGTTCGCTTGGCCTCTTGAGCGGCAAGCTTTAGAGTGGCGACTCGGCGTCCATAAATGAAGACGGATGAGTAAAGCCAGCGAGGAGGCAGCGGCCTCCCAACCCCCCAAGTTATCTGAGGCAGATCAGGCGAAGGTCGACGGGTTTTTAGAGCGCGGCGTAAATGCGAGTGAGCGCAGGCCTTTTCGCCCTCTTATTCTGATTTTTTTATTGATGGCGGTGGTGGCTGGCTTTAGCTTGTTGAGTCAGGGCATTGCGAGGTGGTCGGGCATTTATTAGTGCTGCCGTTCCCTTGGACCCCATTTCCTGTTTTGGTATTCTGCGCGCCTCGGTGTGTAGCGCAGCCTGGTAGCGCACTTCCTT
>JAYNYK010000014.1:0-44379 GCA_038102985.1 Halieaceae bacterium | reverse complement strand
TGACCACCTCGCAACCAAGAATTGGTGACACATTAGACAGGGCACAGGGATTTTTATTGCTGGCCGGCAGCCTCGCAGTGGTATTGGCGACGGCAGCAATTCTGCTAGCCAGCCGTCGATTCGGCGAGCGTCATACGCAGTATGTTGCCATTCTCAAGAGCCTGGGGGCTCAGTCACCGGAGATCAGTCGACTGTACGGAAGTTGCCTGCTGGTGCTGGGGGCGCTGGCGATTTTCCTCGGATGCACAATTGGCTGGGCCATTCAGGTTGGTTTTATATGGGCGCTGGATTCCCTGCTGCCTGCGACACCCGGGCCTGCCGGGTGGGAGCCCGTGATGATGGGAGTGGTAACGGCGCTGGTGTGCTTGCTGTTTTTTGCCTGGCCGCCGCTGGGTCGTTTGGCAGAGGCCTCTCCACTGCATGTCCTGCGGGCTGAGGTAGATGTCGCCCAGATGCAAAAGGTTCGCGATTTGTTGTTGGGCGGGGGCGCGGTTTTTGGGTTGATGTGGTGGTATAGCGGCAGCGTCACGGTAACGCTGGCCGTTCTCGCAGGCTTAGCGGTTGTCACACTTTTGGGGGCGTTGATCGGGCGTACCCTGTTAGCTGGTAGTCATACCATTGGCGGGTTTGCGGGTAGTATTTGGCGGGTCGCACTGTCGGGTCTGCAGCGCCGGCGCCGCTCAAATTCACTGCAAATGGTAGTTTTCGCGATCGCCATCATGCTGATGCTGATGCTCACGGTGGTGCGGTCTTCGCTCATCACCCAATGGCAGGCGCAATTACCCCCCGACGTCCCGAACCACTTCTTGCTTAATTTGGCGCCTGAGGAGCGCGGGCGATTGGAAGCCTTTTTCACCCGACGTGCGGTGAAAACCGAGGCGCTTTATCCAATGACTCGCGGCCGTGTTATGGAGGTTAATGGTGAGGCTTTACCGCGGTGGGAAGATGCGGAAACAGAGACCGCCCCCCGCCAGCGGGAGGCGAACTTCACCTGGTCAGATACTCAGCCTGTCGGCAATGAACTGACGGCGGGAGAGTGGTGGCCTGCAGACACGGCTGATTCCTGGGTGTCGGTTGAGGAAGAGTTTGCCCGTGATATTGGTGCGTCTGTCGGCGATCAACTCACGCTGCGCATTGGCGCTGACACATTTATCGTCACCGTCAGTAGTCTCCGTCGTGTCGATTGGCAGTCGATGCGGCCCAATTTTTTTATGGTGTTCCCTCGCTCAGTGCTGGCCGCGCACCCAGGGATGTATATGACCAGTTTTCTACTTCCTGCTGATCGCAAAGATGTGCTGAACGAGTTGGTGCGGGAATTGCCCACCGTGACCGTCATCGAACTGGACATTGTTATTAAGGAAATGCGCGCGGTAGTGGATCAGGTAGCCCGAGCCCTAGAGTTGGTCTTGGCGGTGATCCTGTTGGCGGGTGCTCTCGTTCTGATCGCCGGTATTCAATCCAGTTTGGACGGGAGGCTCAAGGAAGCAGCGCTTCTTCGGGCCTTGGGTGCCGGCAAGGCGCTATTGCTTGGCACCTTGTGGATTGAGTTTCTGGTACTCGGGGGGCTGGCCGGTGGTCTGGCGGGAGCGGGCGCGGAGGCGGCGACCTACGCGCTACAAACCCAGGTTTTCGACATGACTTGGGCGCCAACCCCACTGATGTGGTGGTTGGGCCCCATCATCGGCGCCTCACTCGTGGGTTGCCTGGGTGTGTGGTCTTGTCGTCACGTGGTGCAGACCCCACCCATCGTGCTGCTGCGAGAGATTTAAAGGTCGGATCGCGTTAATGGCACAGATCGCGACGCTGCTCAGCCCAATAGATGAGCGACGGCGTCCCTTTCTTCGGCAAGCTCTGTGGCCGTAGCATCCATTTTTTGACGGCTGAATTCGACAACCTCCAGCCCCTGCACGATCTCCCACTGCCCGTTCTGGCAGCGGCAGGGAAAAGAGTAAATAAGTCCCGGTTCAATGCCATAGGATCCATCGGAGTGCACACCCATCGAGACCCAGTCGCCCGAGGGAGTGCCCAGTGCCCAGCTCCGCATGTGGTCTACCGCTGCGTTGGCTGCGGATGCGGCAGAGGAAGCGCCGCGCGCGGCAATAATGGCGGCACCGCGCTGTTGCACGGTGGGGATAAATTCCGCCTCATACCAATCCATATCGATTTTGGATAGCGCCACGTCACTGCCCACCAGCGCGTGGTGGATATCGGGATATTGGGTCGCTGAGTGATTGCCCCAGATAATCATTTGTCGGATGTCATTCACGGAGGTGTGAGTTCGCTGTGCGAGCTGAGTCACCGCACGATTGTGATCGAGTCGTGTCATGGCGGTGAACTGGCGGGGGTCAATATCGGGCGCGTTGCGCTGCGTGATCAATGCATTGGTATTTGCCGGGTTGCCAACCACGAGCACTTTGATCTCTCTGCTGGCCACCGCATTGATGGCTTTGCCCTGAACACCAAAAATGGCGGCATTTGCTTCGAGCAGGTCTTTTCTCTCCATGCCTGGTCCTCGGGGCCGCGCACCCACCAGCAGAGCGTAGTCGCAGTCCCGGAAAGCGACCTCGGGGTCATCGGTACAAATCACCTCACTCAAGAGTGGAAACGCGCAGTCATCCAGCTCCATCTTGACGCCGTTGAGGGCTTCCATAGCAGGCGTGATGTCCAGCAATTGGAGGATGACCGGTTGCTCCTGGCCTAGCATAGATCCGGAGGCGATCCGAAAAAGAAGCGCGTATCCAATTTGCCCGGCGGCGCCGGTGACTGTGACACGGACAGGTGATTTCATCGACTGTTCCCCCGAGAGTTGGATGGATGGAGTAAATGCGGAGCGGATTGTCCTTGCAGAGACTGTAAAAGACAAGGGTCAGTGGCGAACGGCGCAGTGTGCCGCGGTAAGGTTCTGACAGAGCCAGGCGCGGCCGACGAAGGGTGTGCCTCCGTCGAACATAAGCTTTTGCGTGTCGACTCGGTGTCTCCTATCATCGCGGGCAGCAAATTAAAGTGGGGTTGGCAGCGGCGGTGCCAGAGACACGGGAAGACAAATCGATTCAAGCCGATCCGCGCAAGGGTCGGCTTGAGTTCAATAAGCTTCGGAAGCGGTTGCGGCGTCAGGTGGGTAAGGCCATCGCTGACTTTGAATTGATTGCGCCTGGCGATCGCGTGATGGCGTGTATTTCTGGCGGGAAGGATTCCTATGCCATGCTCGATATTTTGATGGCGCTGCGAGAGCGCGCACCCATTGATTTCGAGATTGTCGCGGTTACCCTCGATCAAAAGCAGCCCGGGTATCCCGAGGAGGTGCTACCGCGTTATCTAGAGACGTTGAAGATCCCCTTTTACATTCTAGAGCGCGATACCTACAGCGTCGTACGGTCCGTAATACCAGAGGGTAAGACCACCTGCGGGCTTTGTTCGCGATTGCGGCGCGGGACCCTCTACGGTTTTGCTGAGCAAATCGGCGCGAGCAAGATTGCGCTGGGTCACCATCGCGACGACATCGTTGAAACACTGTTTCTCAATCTTTTTTTCGGCGGGAAGCTCAAGGCAATGCCCCCCAAACTCCGGAGTGATGACGGCAAGCACGTTGTGATCCGACCCCTGGCCTATTGCAAGGAGTCGGACCTTGAGCGGTATGCCGAAGCAATGGCGTTCCCCATCATCCCGTGCAATCTCTGCGGCACCCAGGAAAACCTGCAACGCCAGGAAATAAAGAAAATGCTGCGGGAGTGGGAGCGAACCTATCCAGGTCGCACGGAGACAATATTTCGCGCGCTTGGGAATGTTGCCCCCTCGCATTTGATGGATCGGACTTTGTTTGATTTCGAGGGGCTTTCGGTAGAGGTGGACGCCAGTTTGGGCCTCCCGGATATTCGTGTCGTGAATCTGTGATGAGCTTACTGGTAGCAACAGACGTTGCTGTTGAAAGAGGAGACCGCCCACTGCTGCGTGATATTTCCCTGCGGGTCGAAGCTGGGGAGTTGTGGCAGCTTACAGGACCCAATGGAGTGGGCAAGAGCAGCCTCATGCGTGCGCTGGCCGGATTGGCGAGGTTGGGGGTGACGGGCGATATCTATCGCAACACCGCGGGGCTGTACATAGGCCACAGTTCTGCGCTCAAACGCGCTTTGACTCCCATTGATAATCTGCGCAATCACCCCGCTTGCGATGTGCAGGCCGATAATGATCAAATTGCAATGGCCCTGCGCTCAGTGAAGCTCGGCGGTTATGAATCAGTGCCTGTTGGTGCACTGTCGGCAGGGCAGCAGCGTCGGGTAGCGTTGGCAAGGCTGCTGCTGAGTCAGGCGAGCTTGTGGTTTCTGGACGAGCCGTTTACCGCATTGGATATCGCGGGTTGCGAATGGTTAGAGCGTCACATCGCCGGGCACCTAGAGAGTGGTGGGGCGGTGCTATTCACCAGTCACCAGCCAAGCCGGTTTGGTGCAGAACAACGTAATCTCGATCTGGCGGGATATGCCAGTGTCTGATGCCCCGTCTATCACCCTATTCGAAGCCTTTTTTCGGCAGTTTGTTCGGCACGGCAAGGCGCTGATCGCCAGCCCTGCGGACCTAATGAATCCGCTGCTGTTCTTTTTCATGGTGGTTACATTGTTCCCGATTGGCCTAGGGCCAGACCCCGGACGGTTGTCACAAATGGCACCCGGCATTTTATGGGTCGTCGCCCTGTTGGCCAGTTTGATGGTCAGTGGCAAATTGTTCGCTTCTGACTTTGAGGATGGCAGTCTGGAGCAGCTGTGTCTTGCGCCTCATCCGCTCGCGATTCTGGCACTTGCTGAGGTTTTAGCGCACTGGTTGGGTACCGGATTACTGCTAGCGCTCATGTCGCCCTTTTTTGCCGTCCTCGTCGGCCTCCCCATGCAGGCACTGCCAGTACTGGTTGTGAGTTTATTGCTTGGGTCATTGTGTTTGACGCTTATCGGGGCGGTAGGCAGTGCGCTCACCGTGAGCATTCGACGGGGAGGGCTGTTACTCTCGCTGATCATCATGCCATTGCACGTGCCGGTTTTAATATTTGGCAGCGCGGCGGTGGTGGAGGCGACCCGCGGTGGCAACACCTTGAGTTGGCTGGCGTTACTGGCCGCGCTCGTTTTGCTGTCACTGGCGTTGGCGCCTTTGGCTATCGGCGCCGCTTTACGAATCTCGCTTGACAATGGTTGACGCGCGCTCATGCATGCCTGCAACCGGCTCGGTGCGGGGATATCGGGTCAACTTCACCGGTTAGGCGCTATAATGCAGCCATGTGGTCCTTCATCCATAAGCTGGGTTCCCCTCCCTGGTTTTTCCGCTTCAGCGGGAGCCTTGTCAGATGGCTATTGCCCCTGACGCTAGCGCTGCTCGTTGTGGGCGCCGTTTGGGGGTTGTTGGTTGCCCCTGCCGATTTCCGACAGGGTAATTCCTATCGCATCATCTATATCCACGTCCCGTCGGCCGTTGTGGCACTCGCGGGCTATTACGTGATGGCATTGGCAGGCGCGATCAGTTTGATTTGGCGGATCAAAATGGCAGACATTGCGATGAAGGCGGCGGCGCCTGTGGGGGCGGCGCTGACGGCGGTCGCGCTGATGACCGGTGCCATCTGGGGGAAGCCGACATGGGGGACTTGGTGGGTTTGGGATGCCCGTATTACTTCCATGCTGATTCTGCTTTTTTTGTATTTGGGCGTGGTGGCGTTATTCGAGGCCTACGATAATAAAGCGGCCGCCGCCAGAGCCTGTGCGGTGTTGAGTCTGGTGGGCACGGTCAATATTCCCATCATCTATAAATCAGTCGACTGGTGGTACTCACTGCATCAACCCGCATCCATTAAATTTACCGGTGAATCGGCGATCGATGTGAGCATGCTTTACCCGCTGCTCCTGATGATTACTGCGTTCTATGGGTTGTTCACCGCGGCGGTGCTGATGAATATGCGCTCCGACTTGATATGGCATCATCGAGACGCCGCCTGGGTAAGGCAGTGGACAGGTCTCAAGTAATGCACTTTGACTCCCTAGCAGCGGTCATGCACATGGAGGGCCACGGTATTTACGTATGGCCGGCTTATGGCATCACGCTTGTGTTGCTGTCCTGGTTGCTGTGGGCGCCGGCACAACGATTGCGGAAGCGCAAGCGGTGGATCATTGCAGAAGCGCACAGGCATGCTGCTTCAGACGAATTCGAATCGGTGCCACAGAGCGGCCGGGTTTTGGCCGCAGAGAAAGATTCCATGGAGGGCAGTAGCTGATGCACCCCCTCCGCAAGCAGAGGTTGTACTGGGTAAGTTTGATTGTTGTGCTTTCCAGCGCGGCCATCGGACTGGTTGTATTTGCCCTCAGAGACAACATCAATCTGTTCTATCCGCCCTCTGAAGTCGTTGCGGGCAAAGCGCCCTCTGACCGCAACATTCGTCTGGGTGGCATGGTGGTAGAGGGCAGTATTGCGCGCAGCGCTACGAGTCTGGCTACTGAATTTGCGGTCACCGATTATGAGGCGTCCGTTTTGGTACGTTATACAGGGATCCTCCCCGATCTTTTTGCGGAAGGCCAAGGGGTGGTTGCCGAGGGTCGACTCGATGAATCGGGGGTGCTGTTTGCCACGCAGGTGCTGGCGAAGCACGATGAGAATTATATGCCGCCTGAAGTCGCTGCGGCCCTTGAAGGCAAGGGAGGCGCTCCTGGCGCTCTGGTGCAGCCGTGATTCCAGAACTTGGACACCTTTCTTTAATCATTGCCTTCGTGTTGGCTATTGGCCTGACGGTCGTCCCCTTTTGGGGCAGTGTCAGGGGCAACGTTTCCGCGATGAATCTCGCACCGTCGCTTTCGGTGGGTGTTTTGGTGTTTACAGCAACGGCGTTTGGGTTGCTTGCTGTCAGTTTTTTACAGGACGATTTTTCGGTCTCGGTTGTAGCGGCGAACTCAAACAGCCTGCTCCCTCCTATTTTTAAATTTTCGGCCTTGTGGGGAAATCACGAGGGCTCTCTATTGCTATGGGTGCTGATCTTGTCCTCTTGGATGACCGCCGTTGCGGTTTTGAGTCGGGGTTTACCTTGATGGCAGTGATCTCAACCCTTTGCTTCAGGATCCCGGGCTGATCATTCACCCTCCGCTGCTTTACATGGGGTACGTCGGTCTGTCAGTGCCCTTTGCTTTCGCAATCGCGGCGCTCATTGGCGGGCGGCTGGATGCTTCCTGGGCCCGTTGGTCCAGGCCATGGACCAACGTTGCCTGGGGGTTTCTCACCCTTGGGATCATGCTAGGCAGTTGGTGGGCCTACTACGAGTTGGGATGGGGCGGCTGGTGGTTCTGGGATCCTGTCGAGAATGCGTCGTTCATGCCTTGGTTAATGGGCACCGCGCTCGTACACAGTCTGGCGGTAACGGAGAAGCGCGGCGTTTTTCGGTCGTGGACCGTTTTGTTAGCCATATTTGCCTTCTCTCTCTCGCTGCTGGGCACTTTTCTCGTTCGATCGGGTGTGCTGACCAGCGTTCATGCTTTTGCCGCCGATCCCGAGCGAGGCTTGTTTATTCTTGTGTTCCTCGCGTTGGTTGTCGGCGGTTCGTTATTGCTCTACGCCCTGAGGGCGCCAGCAGTCGCCAGTCGTGTGGCCTACGAGGTGGTGTCGCGGGAATCACTGCTGATGGTCAATAATTTGATCTTTACGGTGTCTGCGACGATAGTTCTGCTGGGAACCTTGTTCCCGCTCGTGATGGATGCTCTGTCTCTGGGCAAATACTCTGTGGGTCCTCCCTATTTCAATGCGGTATTTGTGCCCCTGATGGCATTATTGATGCCTTTCATGACTTTTGGGCCGTTGGCGCGATGGCGGCAGGATTCGCCTCGACGTTGGCTACATGAATTGCTGGTTCCGGCGATAGCAGTAGCAGTCCTCGCGCCACTCCTCTCAACGCTGCTTTTTGATTTTAATCTGTGGGTTGCTCTGGCTTTTTTACTGGCGGGTTGGGTGATGCTGGGTGTGCTCAAAGAGGCTTGGTATCGGCTTACCGTCGGTGCGCCTGCATCCCTGCAATGGCGCAGGCTCTCACCGAGCTTTCTCGGTATGGCTCTTGCCCACATGGGTTTTGCCGCTGTAGTACTGGGAGCAGTGGTTGTGTCCCAGCATTCAGAGGAGCGCGACCTGCGCATGACCCCAGGGGAGAGTGCTGAACTGGGTGGCTACCGTTTTGAGATGACGCGCATCAGCCAGCAGCCGGGCCCGAACTATGTGGCGGATCAAGCAGTTTTCCGGGTCACCCGCGGCGAGGAACTCATTGCCACGCTGACGCCCGAAAAGCGGCGTTACTTGGCCAGCAATCAAGTGATGACGGAGGCGGCGATTGATGCTGGTTTGCTCCGTGATCTCTATATCGCCTTGGGTGAGCCTATTGGAGAGCAGGCGTGGGCCGTTCGATTACAGTTTAAGCCGATGGTGCGCTGGCTCTGGGTAGGCGCTTTCTTCATCGGCATCGGTGCGCTTGTTACCGTGTTGGATCGCCGTTATCGATCGCAGACCGTCAGCGGGAAAGTGGCTGGCTCAGCGAATGGGCAGGGTCTCGGATTTGCAAGCTAGGCGCTTTATTCCGCTGCTGGGATTCGCACTGCTGTCGCTGCTATTGTTCAGGGGCCTGTCCTTGGACCCCACTGCACTGCCTGCCGCCCGATTGGGGCAGGCCTTTCCCGAATTCGCCAAACCGGAATTACGCTCGGGTAAATCGATTGGCGTAACAGATCTGAAAACACGCCCTGCACTCGTTAACGTATGGGCCACCTGGTGTTATTCCTGCCGAGTCGAGCACCCGTATTTGCTCAAGTTGGCGGGGGCCGGCGTCCCCATTTACGGGCTCAATTATAAAGACGACGAGGCCAAGGCTCGCGACTGGTTGGCGCAATTGGGCGATCCTTACGAATTAAATATTGTCGATGTAGAGGGCACCGTTGGATTGGACCTGGGTGTCTATGGTGCACCGGAGACTTACGTGATCGACGGGGATGGCACCATTGTCCATCGGCATGTAGGTATTCTTGATCAAAGCACTTTTCGTGCTGACTTTCTCACCTGGTTTCCCGCTTACGGTGCGCCAGAAGACCCACTGGCAACGAGCAGGCCGGTCGCCAAGTGAAAGCGAATCGCGGCGCACGAATAAAGCACGGTTATTGGGGGCAGGCGCTGGCCCTATGGGTGTCCGCCATGGTGATGACGGTGCACGCTGTTATCGAAACCTATGAGTTCTCCTCGCCCGCACTGGAGCAGCGGTACCACCAACTGAGTCAAGAGTTGCGATGTCCGAAATGCCAAAATCAAAACATTGCTGACTCCAACGCGCCAATCGCTCGGGATCTGCGCGTGGTGTTGGTAGAGCAATTAGAAACAGGCCAGACCGACGAGCAGATATTGGCGTTCATGGTGGCACGCTATGGAGAGTTCGTGCGTTACCGGCCTACGGTAGACCGTAATACGGCCCTCTTGTGGTGGGCTCCCGGGTTGCTTGTGGGTGCTGGGTTTGTTGCGCTGGCGCTTCATTTTATGGGCCGCCGACGCAGGCCGGCGCCGATATTGAGTGAATCAGAGACTGCCCGCATCAGAGCGCTGATGGACGAAAACGACCCATGACACTCCATTTCGCAGTTTCTGCGGCGCTACTTCTGGGGGCGGCGACGTTTTTCATCATTGCGCTGCCCAGGCGATGGCAGCGGCAGATAAGCGCCGAGACCGATGCCGATTGGCTACGATTAAGGCAGCGCGAATTGGCAGACGCCGCGCCCGAGTTGCGAGAGGAGGCGGCCCTCAGGATCATTGAGGATGGTCCCGTACCAGATGCGCCGGAGGATGGACGTGCTGCGCGCTATTCCACTGGGCGTCAGGTCGCGGCCGCATCGCTAATGCTCGTTTTGGTGGTGGGTCTCTATCTCTGGTTGGGCAATCTTGAGGACGTTGAGATTGCCGCGGCGCTTGAGGATTTGGAGCAAGCCAGCCCCAAAGATATTCCCGTATTGATTCAGCGAATTCGGCGCCGGGCGGAACGGCGGCCCGATAATGCCGATTATTCGCTGCTGTTGGGTGAGTACTATTTGTCCACTAATGAGCCCCTCAACGCCTTGATTTATTTTGAGCGACTCATTGCCGAGGGTGCAACCTCACCGGATATTCTTGGAAAAGCGGCCCAGGCCGAATTCTTGTCGGCGGATCGGCGCTTGAGCGAGCGAGCGCGATCTCGAGCCGAGCAGGCGCTGGCCATCGATCCCATGGCCGCAACCGCTTTGGCGACGCTGGGGATGGCGGCCTTTGAGGCGGCCGATTTTGCGACGGCGATTCGATACTGGGAGGCCCTGAGATCTCTGGAGGCAGAGGGCTCGCCCGGCCATCAGATGTTGGGGCAAGTGATCGAGCGAGCGCGAAGCGAGATGGATGAGAGCACTACATCAGCGCCTGCAATTGCGGGCGCTATACGAGTCCGTGTGGCACTCCCCGACGCCTTTCAGGCACCTGAAGCAGCCACGGTATACGTTTTCGCCCGGCCCGAGCAACAACAAAGCGGCATGCCAATCGCCGTGGTTCGGCAAGAAGTCACGCAGTGGCCTCTGACCATTACGCTTGATGACCAAAATTCTATGGCGGGACAGAAACTTTCAGGTTTTAAAGCTGTCTCTATCGAGGTGCAGATTTCCGGAAATGGCCAACCCGGTAGAGACAACAGTCTCGCCTGGGGGGTGATAAATAGCGCCCCCGTCGGCTCCCTTGACCCGGTGGTAGTGGTGCCAGAGACGGTTGATCTTCGCTAATTAGCAATCAAACATAGTGTTGTTGAGGCGAAGCAGATACACTAGATCTTGTGCTTTAACGTTTTCTGGTGTCGCTCTGCGATTCTGGTGAACTTTGCGGCTATGCGGATATCGTAATGCGCCTTAAATCCATCAAGCTGGCGGGTTTCAAGTCTTTTGTAGACCCGACAACAGTGCAATTTCCCGGCAACATCTGTGCTGTGGTAGGCCCCAACGGCTGTGGCAAGTCAAATATCATTGATGCTGTGCGCTGGGTTATGGGCGAGAGCTCTGCCAAGACGCTCCGGGGCGAGTCCATGACGGACGTCATTTTTAATGGCACGACCAGTCGTCAGCCGGTCAGTCAGGCGTCTATTGAGCTTGTCTTCGACAACGCACAGGGCAAAGTGTCGGGCGAGTTTGCTGCGTATAGTGAGATATCGGTCCGACGCGTGGTCACTCGTGAGGCGCAATCAGAATATTATTTGAATGGCGCAAAGTGTCGGCGTCGCGATATCACGGATCTTTTTCTCGGTACCGGTCTAGGCCCCCGAAGTTACGCCATCATCGAGCAAGGCGTTGTGTCGCGACTCATCGAATCGAAGCCAGAAGAATTGAGAGTATTCATCGAAGAGGCGGCCGGCATCTCCAAATACAAAGAGCGACGACGCGAAACAGAGAGCCGTATGCGCCGGACCACCGAAAATCTTGAGCGGTTGACAGATCTTCGTGATGAGCTACAGCGGAATCTCGCGCACCTTGAGAGGCAGGCAAAGGCCGCCGAAAAATATGCCGACCTCAAAGCCGAGGAGCGGGTAACTCAAAGTGAGCTTTACGCCATCCAGTGGCGCGATCTCAACGCGAATAGGAGCGAAGTGGCTGGTCAACTCGGCGCTCTGGAGATCAAACGGGAAGCGGGGGAAGCCGACGTTGCTCACACCGTGGCCGGTGTAGAGGCGGCTCGTTCAGAGCAGGTTGCGGTTGCGGACGCGCTGGGTCAGGCGCAGGAGCGCTTTTACACCGTAGGTGGCGAGGTTACTCGTATTGAGCAAGCCCTGCGCTTTGCAGAGGAGCGTCGTGGTGAGTTAAAGCGGGATCTGGAGCAGACGCGGGCTTCTCTAGAGCAAACGCGGCAACATCTTGAAGGGGACCGAAAGCAGTTACAGGCATGGGAGGCTGATTTGAGCCGGCTGGAACCGGCATTGGCAGCCCAAAGAGCGAATGCTACTGACGCGGCCCGGTTGTTGTCCGAGGCAGACCGGGCGGTTGAGCAGTGGTCACAAACTTGGGATAGCTTTAACGAGGGTGCTCAGGAGCCGAGTAAGACGGCGGAGGTGCAGCAGAGCCGAATTTCTTATTTGGAGCAGGTGCTAACCAAGCTACAAGAACGTAGGCAACAGTTGCTGGCAGAGCAGGGGGGGCTGGATACGGCGGTTGACGCCAGCGCCACCTCACTGACCGCAGAAATCGAGCAGGCGGACCGAAATATCGCGGAGCTCGAGGCACAGATCGCAGACATCCAGCAGCAACTTTCTGGGTCGCAGGCAGCGATAGAGCAGGCTCGAGTCGAGCAGGATAACGTGCGCGCCGAAATTCAGGAGTGCCGTGGACACATCGCATCGCTTACCGCGCTGCAGCAGGCGGCACCCGATGAGGCAGAGCGGATTGCACTGGATGATTGGATCCGCTCCTCTGCACTGTCTTCGCCCGGGGGCCTCTATACCGCGCTTGAGGTTGAGCCCGGTTGGGATTCCGCGGTAGAGCAGGTACTGGCAGAGACACTCTCTGGGCAACTGATAGCGGATACCGACGTCAATAATCTGCCTAATATTGAGGACGTCCCTGCGGGCGCATTTTTGCTGAGCGCTGCCGGGGACACTGGGGGCCAAGTGGCGGGGACATTGGCCAATTATGTCAAAGGCCCGCCCATCGTCATGCAATGGCTCTCCCGCGTGAAAACGGCAGCTGACCTGGCTGAAGCGCGAAGCTTGCTCTCGCAGCTGCAGGACTTCGAGTCGGTGGTCACGCGAGACGGGCACTGGTTAGGTCAGGGATGGCATCGGCGCCACTCCGACGTGGATCCCACCGCGGGGGTGATAGCAAGGCAAGCTCAATTGGATGCACTTAACGAGCAGCTAGCGCAGAGCCGCTCTGAGGCAGATCGTGTGGAGGAGGATATCAATAGCCTGCTTGCGCAGCGATCCGAACTCGAAAAATCCTTGGCGCGGGCGCAACAAGCGTTGCAGGTTAGGGGCGGCGAGCGAGCCGAGTGGATGGCAGACCAAAGGGCGGCGGCTACCAAGCAGGAGCAGCAGGCCCAACGCTTCAGACAGTTGGAGGAGGATATCGCCGAAAGTCAGCGTCAGTACGAACAGGAACAGGCGAATCTCGCAGATGCGCGCACGCAGCTCTCTGCCGCGCTCGATCAAATGGAGCTGGATCGCACGGAGAGAGAGCGCTTACAAAGCGAACGAGAGCGGCTTACGACCGCCCAAGCCAGTCAGCGCGAGATATCCCGCATGGCGGCTGATGAGCTGATGCGGAGTGAGTTGCAAGGACAAAGTTTGTCCACGCAGGCCGATACGCTGAGGGAGACTATCACGCGGATGGAACAGCAGCTTAAAACGCTCGAGTCCCGTGAAACTGAACTCCACGACACCTTGCCGTCGGGGGGAGACCCGGACGCGGAGAACAAAGCTAAGCTGTCGCAGTTGCTGGAGCAGCGGATAGCAGCCGAAGCTGAACTCAATAGCCAGCGTAGGATGGCGGGTGAGGTCGATGCCAAGTTGCGCGAGCTTGAGAGTCAACGCCGGGCTCAGGAGCAATCGGTTAACGCGGTCCAAGGTGAAATGGAGCAGTTGCGTCTCGCAGAGGCGCAGAGTGCCGTTCGGCTTCAGGCCCTGGAGGAAGAAATCGTCAAACGCGATGCGGTATTGCAAGAAGTGGTGTCAGCGCTAGAAGAAAACGCAGACGAGGCGGAATGGCTCGTCAAAGTTGAAAGAGCAGCCAACAGAATCAACCGCCTGGGCCCCATCAATCTGGCCGCCATTGATGAACACGCGAAGGCGGCTGAAAGAAAGCATTATCTCGATGCCCAGAACGATGATCTCGAGGCCGCGCTGGAGACATTGAAAACGGCTATTCGCAAAATTGACAAAGAGACGCGCCAGCGATTCAAAGACACCTTTGATCAAATCAACGCAGGATTCGCCGAGCTATTTCCGCGAGTATTCGGTGGTGGTACGGCGTCTCTCGAGATGACAGGCGATGATCTGTTGGATACGGGAGTCGCCATATTTGCACGACCTCCCGGGAAGAAAAACTCAACCATTCATTTGCTCTCCGGGGGAGAGAAAGCCATGACTGCTATCGCCCTGGTTTTCTCCATCTTTCAGCTCAACCCTGCGCCGTTTTGCATGCTGGACGAGGTCGATGCCCCGCTGGATGACGCCAATGTAGGTCGGTATGCACGATTGGTGCGGGAAATGTCTGAAAAGGTGCAATTTGTCTTCATCACGCATAACAAGATCACAATGGAGGGGGCTGACCAATTGATGGGTGTGACCATGCAAGAGCCGGGTGTATCCCGCCTTGTTAGCGTCGACGTGGAAGAAGCCGCAATGCTCGCAGCGAGTTAGGGGTTCGGCGTATGGAGCAGCTATCGATTCGAGACTGGATGGTGATTATCGGTGGCGTGATGATCGCGGCAGTCCTCGTGGACGCAGGGCGCCGCTTCTGGAGAGAGCGCCACGCAGAGATTCGACTGAACGCTCGTATCGAGCGGTCCAGATCTGTTTCAGATGACGACGATGCGTTCAATTTACTAACGGAATTACCCAACGGTGGTGCTCGTATTGTTCGCCCGGATGATCTCGGTGGCGATGATATCGATGAGCTCGAGCCCGATATGCGATCGGAGAAAGCAGATGTCGGTGGAGATGAGGGGGCTGGCTTCTCCGCGGGGGCTGAGGGGCAGGCTATCGAGGCCGGGGGAAAAGATCGCAACTTTATCTCAGCACCTGATCCGATAGACGTCGCAGTCGAGCTTGATGAGATTGAGCAAACGGGTACCGCTGGTGTTGTGCCCGACGCAAAAACTGAGCCTGAAGCCGATGCCGCAGGTTTTTCGGACGGGGATGAGGGTGCGGCATCGCCGTCTGCATCGCGAAGGCGAACGGTGAAGCCACCGTCGGATCTCCCAGCAAAAACAGCGGGAGATGCTGGTGCGCCCGGAACAGTGGATTGGCTGGACTCGATGGAGCCCGAGGAGCTGTCAGAGGAAGATTCTGTTGAGCAAGGGCGGCTACCTAGAGGTGCCAACACACACGTTTTTATCCTCTATGTTGTTGCTCGATCAGAGGAAGGTTTTACCGGTATGGACATTCTGGAGACCTTGTTGGCCTGTGATCTCCGTTTTGGCGATATGGATTTCTTTCACCGGCACGAGAGGGCGTCTGGTCGAGGTCCGATAGAGTTCAGCGTCGCCAACATGATGAAGCCTGGAGTGTTCAATATTGACAATATGGAGCCGCTACAAACCCGAGGCCTAATGTTTTTCGTCACGCTGCCGGGCCCCAGCGACATGCTGAAAGCCTTTGACTATATGTATGAAACAACGAAAGTCATAGCAAAAGCCCTCGATGGTGATATTCAGGATGAGAAGCGGAGCGTCGTCACGCGCTCAAGCTTGGAACACATGCGCCAGCAGATCCGGGAGTTGGAGAGACGCTTGCTCGTTCGACGGACCTGATTTCCTGATGAGTTCCCCTGAGCAGGAAATATCACGCTTGAGAGCGTCGCTACTTAGATGGTCTGCGGCGTACTTCGAGCGGGACGAGCCGGAAGTGCCAGACGTCGACTACGATGGGGCGATGAGGCGCCTGATGGAGCTCGAGGCAGCGCATCCACAATGGGCTACCCCCGACTCACCGACGCAACGCGTTGGCTCCGCGCCGCTGGCGGCGTTTCAAACGGTGACTCATCGGTTGCCGATGTTGTCTTTGGATAACGCTTTCTCCGATGACGAGCTTGTCGATTTTGACCGGCGAGTGACCGAGCGGCTCCAAGTCGACACCGTGGAGTATTGTTGCGAGCCGAAACTGGATGGAGTTGCAGTGAGTATCGCTTATCAGGCGGGTGAGCTGGTGCAGGCCGCGACACGGGGTGACGGAGCATCGGGAGAGGATGTCACGGCAAATGTGCGAACTATCGCCAATGTGCCCTTGCGACTGTCAGGTGACGCGATTCCCGCGTATCTTGAAGTGCGTGGTGAAATTGTGATTCCGCGTCTGGCGTTTGAGAAAATGAACGCACGCGCTCGCGAGACCGGCGACAAGGTTTTCGCAAACCCAAGAAATGCCGCAGCTGGCAGTTTGCGACAGCTTGACTCCAGGGTGGCGGCGAGGCGCCCCCTTTCATTTACCGCTTACTCGGTCGGCGTTGTGGAAGGGGAGCTACCCGGGACTCATAGTGCGGTGTTGGCTGCCTTGGAGAATTGGGGTCTGCCCAGATCTGAGTACCTCGAGACCGTCAGTGGCGTCACGGCGTGCGGAGACTACTTCAACCGACTGGCGGCCCTCAGAGATGGTTTGCCTTTTGACATTGACGGTATCGTTTTCAAGGTGAATGACCTGACACAGCAGGCGCGTCTGGGCTTTGTCTCACGCGCGCCACGCTGGGCGATCGCGCGCAAGTTTCCCGCTCAGGAAGTGAGCACCACGCTACTCGGGGTCGAGTTTCAAGTGGGCAGGACCGGCGCAATTACGCCGGTGGCCCGATTGGAGCCCGTCTTTGTGGCCGGCGTCACGGTGAGTAATGCAACGCTTCACAATGCTGACGAGATTGCCAGGCTGGGGCTGAGCCTGGGTGACCGGGTCGTTGTTCGGCGTGCTGGCGATGTGATTCCCCAGGTCGTATCGGTGATAGCTGAGGGAGACGACTTGCCAATCGCCACAACGCGAGCGCCGATTATTTTTCCCACGGCCTGTCCGGCTTGTGGCGCCAGTGTGGCGAGAGAGGAGGGTGAGGCGGTCCTCCGATGCGGCGCAGGGTTAGCCTGTAATGCACAGTTAAAAGCGGCTATACGGCACTTTGCGTCGAGAAAGGCCATGGATATTGAAGGCTTGGGCGACAAATTGATCGAGCAACTTGTAGACGAGGGGCTAGTGTGTTCGTTAGATGATTTGTTCCGACTGGATGCTGCCGGGCTCCAACGGCTTGACCGTATGGGCGCCAAATCGAGCGAAAACGTTGTTTCGGCGCTGCTGCGAAGCAGATCGACGACATTCGCCCGATTCATTTATTCACTGGGCATTAGAGAGGTCGGTGAGGCAACCGCAAGGGCGCTGGCGCTTCATTTTTTGGACCTCGATGCCCTCCTTACCGCGTCGAAGGAAGCATTGGAAGGGGTGGATGATGTCGGTCCTGTGGTGGCGGAGTATATTGCTGGCTACTTCGCGAACCCGGTAAACCTAGGGTTGGTGGCCTCGCTTCGGGACTCGGGTGTGAGTTGGCCGGCGGCAGAGATTGACAACAGCGACGGTCCTTTGAATGGGACGGTCTGGGTGGTTACGGGAAAGCTGCTGAGCATGAGCCGTGATGAGGCGGAATCCAGATTGCGCGGACTTGGCGCAAAGACTGCAGCGAGCGTCTCTTCAAAGACGACGACGGTGGTCGCAGGTCCTGGCGCTGGCTCGAAGAAGAAAAAGGCTGAGGCGCTCGACATTCCTGTTGTTGATGAAGAAGCACTAATCAGAATATTGGGAGGTCCCTTTTGAGAGCAAGTCATCACAGAGCACAGATGCCGAGTGTGTTGCTGGTACTGATGCTACTTGGCGCATGTACGACCTCGCCTCCCGAGCAGGTCGACAACGTTTGCGATATTTTCCGTGAAAAGTCCGGGTGGTACGAAGATGCAAAAGAGTCCCGGGCGCGTTGGAACGTGCCGATATCGGTATCAATGGCTTTCATGTATCAGGAATCTCGCTTTGTAGCGACGGCAAAACCGCCGCGTAAAAAGCTCTTCGGTATCATTCCTGGCCCGCGGCCTTCGGATGCTTACGGTTATTCCCAGGCAAAAAACAGCACCTGGGACTGGTATCAGCGGAGTTCCGGTAATTACGGCGCTGATAGAGATAATTTTGGCGATGCCATCGATTTTATTGGCTGGTACAACGACATGTCCCAACAGCAGCTAGGCCTCGACAAACAAGACGCTTTCCGGCTTTACCTCGCCTATCACGAGGGGCACGGCGGCTATAAACGGCAAACCTACCGCAGCAAGGATTGGTTGGTGGACGTTGCGAGAAAAGTAGAGAAGCAGGCACAGCGCTACAACACGCAGTTACAGGGATGCTCAAAAGAGTTAGAGCCGCGCGGCTGGTTTGATTGGTGGTGATGCTGGGTCGGGGGACGAGTTTGTCACATAATTGTCACAGTAATGGCGTGTAATAACGAGTAATCATGACGCTGAATACGGGTGAGGCATGGCCGCGATAAAAGTATTGCTGGTCGATGATGAATTGAGTATCAGAGAGATGCTCCGGCTTGCTTTGGAGACGTCCGGTTTTGAATGTCTTGAAGCGGGCGATATTCATGAGGCGCAGCTTTTGATTACTGATCGCCGTCCCGATATGATTTTGCTTGACTGGATGTTGCCGGGAGGCAGTGGCATTGAACTGCTGCGGCGGCTCAAGCAAGTGGAGACCACCCGGGACATACCGGTGGTGATGCTAACCGCCAAGACCCACGAAGACAACGTTATTCAAGGTCTAGAGGTGGGAGCGGATGATTACATCGCAAAGCCTTTCGCGCCGAAGGAGCTCATAGCGCGCATGCGAGCAATCTTGCGTCGGCTACCCGAGACTGGTGCTGGCGATGTGCTAGCAGTGGGCAACCTCGTATTGGAAATAGACAGCCATCGCGTTTCGCTAAATTCTCGCCCACTGGACATGGGCCCCACCGAATTTAAGTTGCTTCATTTTTTCATGTCCCACCCCGAGCGGGCGTACTCGAGAACGCAGTTACTCGATCGAATTTGGGGTGCCAACGTCTATGTCGAGGAGCGCACGATCGATGTTCATATCCGTCGCCTCAGGAAGGCCTTACAGAAAGTCGATGCCACTTACAGTGATCTGATCCAAACCGTGCGCGGGACTGGCTATCGATTTTCGCCAAGGGATCTCAAAATGTCGTGACCAGTCCCGGTCTTTTTGCGCTAGAGCGGCGTCGCGTCGTGGTGTCCATGGTGATGGGTATCGCGTGCTGGATGGCGACCGGCAATGCAATGGGGGCTGCTGCTGTATGGCTGTTGGTGTTAACGGCATTGTGGGGATGGCAACTATCCCGCCTCTATCGTTGGTTTGCTAACCCGGATGAATTGCCGCCACTTGGGGATGCCGCGATCCGGAGTGTGCTGCGAGATGTCTATGTGCTTCGAAGTCGTGGAGAGCGCCGTGATGACAGCGCTTCCTCCTCCCGGGGTTATCGCAATGAATCCCTTGAGTCCATGCGCGAAGCGGCGATGATCATCAACTCTAGTAATGAACTGCTGTGGTGTAACGCCGCCGCGGAATATGCCCTCAATATCCAATTCGCGGAAGAGGAGGGTAAGCCCCTACCCGATTTGTTCCGCGGCAAGGCGCTCGCCAAATATTTGCGGGAAGAGAATTTTCAAAAGCCTTTGAGAATCAGGCCGGGCCCTGATCCCGAGTACTGTCTGCAGCTGGAGTTTTCCCGCTTTGGCGCCAACGACCTCCTGGTATTTGTTAAAGACGTGTCTCAGCAGGACAAGCTAGACAGGATGCGTCGCGATTTTGTTGGCAACGTCTCCCACGAATTGCGCACGCCGTTGACAGTCATCAAGGGTTACATCGAGACAGTGCCGTCATTGATGCCAGAGCGAGACGCCACGCTGCAAAAGTCTTTTTCCTCCATGGCTACGCAGGTTGCTCGGATGGAAAATTTAATCGCTGACTTGCTTTGGCTGAGCCAGATCGAAGCGGTGGAGGGGGAGCGAAAGGAGCTCCTTGTTGACGCGGCTAATTTGCTTTCTACCGTCGTATCGGAGCTTCAGGCCGCATGGCCTGACCGCAACATCGAGTTGCATGTGAAGTCAGTGAAACGACTTTATGGCGATGAGCGCGAGTTGCATAGTGCGGTCAGTAATTTGGGCGTTAATGCGCTCAAGTACAGCGAGACTGGTCCAGTTATCATTAAGTGGTTTGACTCTGCCGTCGGTCCGGTACTGACGGTAGAGGATGAAGGTCTGGGTATCGCTGCAAAACATATCCCACGCCTCACCGAGCGCTTTTATCGTGTCGACAAGAGCCGAAGCCAGCAAGTTGGGGGTACGGGGCTGGGCCTTGCTATTGTCAAGCATGTGGCAGTCTCCCACGAGGCAAAGCTCTTTGTGGAGAGCAAGCCGGGTAAAGGAAGTTGTTTTAGGTTGGTATTTCCTGCCTCTCGCTGCGTTGAGTCCGATACCTTCGGGTAGGTGTTTTCCTCAGGGGGGCGCTTACTTGCGCTGACAACCTCGACCCAAGGGGTTAGCATGTGATCGGCATCCTCGGGTTTATTTTATGAGTCGTTTTTGGGTGGACACTGTCTCTTCTTTGAGCCCCTACATCCCGGGTGAACAGCCCGACGCGCAAGCTTTCGTAAAACTCAATACCAACGAACACGCGCTACCGCCCTCGGAGGCGGTGATGAGAGCAGTCGCTTCTGTCTCGGGGGAGGCGCTCCGGCGATACCCAGACCCTACCGCCCGCTCGCTACGGACGTCGATTGCCCGTCAGGAGGGCTTGTCGATGGATCAGGTGTTTGTCGGTAACGGGTCTGATGAGGTTCTCGCTCACCTGTGGGCGGCTTTTCTTGCTGACCGCCCGATCTCCAGCGTGGATGTGACTTATGGCTTTTATCCGGTCTGGAGCAAGCTCTACGGCTCCTCATTGACCCGGTGGCCCTTGAAGGAAGATTTCAGCGTCGACATCGAAGCATTGACCAGTTCTGAGGGTGCGATAGTACTGGCTAACCCTAACGCACCAACGGGTCTCGCGCTGAGTCGCTCGCTGGTTGAGCGCGTCGTGACCGCGGATCGCAATCGTTTGGTCGTCATTGACGAGGCGTACTACGGATTTGGAGCGCAAACCAGCGCCCCGCTGATACGCGATTACGACAACCTGATCGTGACGCGGAGCCTCTCCAAAAGCCACAGCCTAGCGGGCTTACGCGTTGGATACGCGCTGGCCCATTCGGACCTCATAGGGGGCCTGAATCGTATCAAGGACTCTTTTAATTCATACCCTCTGGACGCCGTTGCGCAAGCGGCGGCGAGAGCGGCGATCGAGGACACCGCGTGGTCTGCCCATGGGTCGACAGTAGTGATTGATAGCCGCCGAGGCATGAGCGACGGGCTTCGAAAATTGGGTTTTGAAGTGCTCCCTTCTGACGCAAACTTCATTTTCACTCGCCACCACACAGTATCAGGGGCGACATTGTTCGATGCCCTTCGGGAGCAAAATATTCTGGTGCGTCGGTGGGATAATCCGCGCATTGCTGATTGGTTGCGGATATCAATAGGGACTCAGGAGCAAACGCAGTTACTGCTGGCAGCCATCTCGGCGATAATCGAGGCAGTGGGTTGAATCGGGGCTGCCTGCTCAGCGGCGCCGCAGAACAATAGAGCCAATACTGTAGCCTGCGCCAAATGAACAGAGCACCGCCAGGTCACCGCTTTTCAAGTCTTGGTTGTGCTTGTGAAAGGCGATAATCGAGCCGGCGGAAGAGGTATTGGCGTACTCGTCCAGAATCGTGGGGGCTTCGGTTTGTGAGGGGGCTCTGCCGAAGACTTTTCTGGCGATCAAGTCGTTCATGTTTTGGTTGGCTTGATGTAACCAGATGCGTTTGACCGCATCGGGGGCGATGTCCAAATGGGCTAACTGCTCGGTGATTTGTGACGCCACCGCCGGGCAGACTTCCTTAAAAACCTTTCTGCCTTCCTGAACAAAGAGCTTGTCGATGCTGCCGATACCTCGCTCATCCCCTCTGTTGAGGAACCCGAAGTTATTGCGGATGTTATTGGAGAAAAGGGTCTGCAATCGCGAGTCGACGATGTCCCAGCCGCATCCCTTAGCGGTATCGGCGGACGCCTCTATCACCACTGCGGTAGCGACATCGCCAAAGATAAAATGCGAATCCCGATCTCTGAAGTTGAGGTGCCCGGTGCAGATTTCGGGATTCACCATGAGCACTTTTTTCGCGCTACCCGATCGCACGGCATCACTGGCCTGCTGGATTCCAAAGGTCGCCGAAGAGCAGGCAACATTCATGTCAAATGCATAGCCCGTTGCTCCAAGAGCCGCTTGCACTTCTATTGCCATCGCCGGATACGCGCGCTGCATATTGGAGGCGGCCACAACTACCATGTCGATTTTATCAGCGGTGAGGTTGGCTTGCGCTAGCGCCTCTTGTGCTGCTGCGCAGGCGATTTCACACATGACAGAGGGCGATTCATTGCTGCGCTCAGGAATGATGGGCACCATTCTGGTGGGATCCAGAATGCCGGCTTTATCGATCACATATCGACTTTTAATGCCCGATGCTTTTTCGATGAATTCGACGGAGGAATGCGCTTTCTGTTCGCACTCTCCGCGCGCTATTGTTTCGGCATTCTCGGCGTTATAGAGGTCAACCCAGGCGTTGTAGGAAACCACCAGCTCTTCATTGCTAATCGCGTTTTTGGGTGTGTATAGACCCGAACCGGTAATTACAGCGCCGGGCGTCACGCGCGGCTACCTTTTATCCAGCGGGATGAAGTCGCGTTGTGCTTGTCCGGTATACAGCTGCCGAGGCCTTCCAATTCGGTACGCGCCGCCGATCATTTCTTTCCAGTGTGCTATCCAGCCGACAGTGCGCCCGATCGCGAAGATCACGGTGAACATGGACGTGGGAATGCCGAGGGCCTTGAGAATAATTCCTGAGTAGAAGTCGACGTTTGGGTAGAGTTTCTTTTCTACAAAGTACGCATCTTTTAACGCTATCTCTTCAAGGCGCTTTGCAATTTCGAGCATCTCGTCCTCGATGCCGAGTTCAGCGAGCACCTCGTCCGCCGCCTGCTTCATGACTTTGGCACGGGGATCAAAGTTTTTATAAACCCGGTGACCAAAGCCCATCAGCCTGAAGGGGTCCTCTTTGTCTTTTGCGCGCGCGATGAATTCGTCAATCCGGTCCACCGACCCAATTTCCGCCAGCATCTTGACAACTGCCTCATTGGCACCCCCATGGGAGGGCCCCCAAAGCGCCGCGATTCCCGCAGCAATGCACGCGAAGGGATTAGCTTGAGATGAGCCGGCGAGTCTGACGGTAGAGGTCGATGCATTTTGTTCATGATCTGCATGGAGCAAAAATATGCGGTCCATTGCCCGAGCAATCGTTGGTGAAACCTTGGTTGGCTCGCAGGGATTACCGAACATCATATGCAGGAAGTTCGCCGCGTAATCCAGACTGTTATCGGGATACATAAACGGCTGTCCAATAGAGAATTTGTAGCTCATTGCAGCGATGGTGGGCATTTTTGCGATCAGCCGAAATGCAGCGACTTCCCTGTGCCATGGATCCGATATTTCGGTGGAGTCGTGGTAAAAAGCAGACAGCGCGCCGACCACGCCACACATGATGGCCATGGGATGAGCGTCTCTACGGAAGCCATTGAAAAACGTCCTGATTTGCTCGTGCACCATGGTATGGCGCGTCATGATGCCGACAAATTCCTGTTTTTGCTCCGCGGTGGGTAATTCGCCGTTTAGTAGCAAATAGCAGGTTTCGAGATAATCGGAATGCTCCGCCAGTTGTTCTATCGGATAACCCCGGTGAAGGAGGATGCCCTTGTCTCCGTCGATAAAAGTGATCTGCGACTCACAGGCTGCGGTTGAGGTGAATCCGGGGTCGTAGGTGTAGTAGCCGTTGGCCGTCAAACTTCCCACGTCGACTACATCAGGCCCCAAGGTGCCGTTATGAACTGCTAAGTCAATTGCGTGCTGAGACCCGTCGTCGCCGGTGATGTTAAGTGTCGCTTTTTTCTCGGACATGTCCCTTTTCGCCGCTAATGGATGAGAGGACGTCAAACTAATAGCGCCTGCGGATGATGTCAATTTACATAACGATGATAAGAGGTTTTTATGGGTCAGAAATTGTATTCGCCCATCGGCCAACTTATACTCGCGGCCCCAGATGTCCGAGCATGAACGACGCCCGGACAGTTACCGACGACACTATTTCGAGAGCTAATGTGAGACCGATATCTAGGGACAAGCGCCCGGTTAATTTAGATCTGGGCAGCATCGATCTGCCCGTAACGGCCTACGCCTCTATCACTCATCGCGTCACGGGCGTGGTGATGTTTTTCGCTAGTTTTGCTCTGCTTTGGGCTCTGGATCAGAGTCTGGCCTCTGAGGCCTCGTTTCGCGGGCTGCAAAATGTCCTGAGCGCGCCGCTGGCTAAGCTGGTGATGTGGTTAATTGCCTCGGTTTTGAGTTACCACGCGCTGGCGGGAATTAAGCACCTGATAATGGATGCTGGGATCGGCGAAACCATGCGGGGGGGCGTTATGGGTGCGCGGTTGGTGTTCGCGCTCGCCGCAATTGCGGCCATCGTTTGGGGTGTCGCGATATGGTGACATCGGTAACTAGCTTTAGTCGAACGGGTCTCTCTGACTGGCTGATACAGCGGGTCACCTCGGTGATCCTGCTCTCTTATTTTATTTTCGTTGCGTACCAGTTAGCCGGTTCAATTGACTACACTTCATGGCGCGGTTTGTATGATCAGACCTGGGTCAAGGTATTTACGTTGCTGGCTGCATTGTCTCTGGCCGCACACAGTTGGATAGGGTTGTGGTCGGTTTTTACCGATTACTTGACAGAGCGCATGCTGGGCCCTTGGGGCAACGCGTTGCGACTATTGTGCCAGCTGGGCGCTTCGCTCGCGCTGCTGGTTTACGTGATCTGGGTAGTGGTAATTGTCTGGACTTGATCATCGGGTGTAGACCAGTGGTGAGAACCGCGGCGACCCGAGAGCTAGAAAGAACGAGAAGACTATGAGAACGATTGCATTCGATGGGGTCATCGTTGGCGGAGGCGGGGCCGGTATGCGGGCTGCCCTGCAGCTGGCGCAATCTGGCTACAAGACAGCGGTAATTTCAAAAGTGTTTCCGACACGTTCACATACGGTGTCGGCTCAGGGTGGAATTACCTGCGCAATTGCCAGCGCGGACCCCAACGATGATTGGCGCTGGCATATGTATGACACCGTTAAAGGATCTGACTATATCGGTGATCAGGACGCTATCGAGTACATGTGCTCTGTGGGTCCAGAAGCGATATTCGAGCTTGAGCACATGGGCTTGCCTTTTTCCAGAACCGAGGAGGGGCGTATTTATCAGCGACCCTTTGGTGGCCAGTCGAAAAATTTTGGTGAAGGCGGGCAGGCCGCCAGGACCTGCGCTGCGGCAGACCGAACGGGGCATGCGCTGTTACACACCCTCTATCAGAACAACGTCAAGAACGAGACCGTATTTTTTAATGAATGGTTTGCAGTTGATCTGGTGAAAAACCAAGACGGTGCGGTCGTAGGGGTCATTGCAATCTGCATAGAGACGGGCGAGACGGTATACGTCAAATCCAAGGCAACGGTATTTGCGACTGGCGGTGCCGGTCGTATTTATGCTTCAACCACCAATGCCCACATTAACACTGGAGACGGCATGGGTATGGCGCTGAGAGCCGGAGTGCCTGCTCAGGATATGGAAATGTGGCAGTTCCATCCTACGGGCATTTACGGTGCCGGCACCCTGGTAACTGAGGGATGTCGCGGCGAGGGCGGCTACCTGATCAATAAAGATGGCGAGCGCTTTATGGAGCGGTATGCGCCTAACGCCAAGGATCTTGCCGGGCGAGACGTGGTCGCGCGATCGATGGTCTTGGAGATCCTGGAGGGTCGCGGCTGTGGGCCCAATGGAGACCACGTTAAACTCAAGCTGGACCATCTCGGCGAAGAGGTGCTGGAGTCAAGGCTGCCTGGGATTTGCGAATTGAGTCGAACATTTGCACACGTCGATCCAGTGAAAGAACCGATTCCGGTAGTGCCGACCTGTCATTACATGATGGGGGGCATCCCAACGAATATTCATGGTCAGGCGCTCACGGTTGATAATGATGGGCATGACCAAGTCATCCCGGGTCTGTATGCCTGTGGCGAGGTCGCGTGTGTGTCTGTTCACGGCGCCAATCGCCTCGGTGGTAACTCTTTGCTCGATCTGGTGGTCTTTGGTCGAGCCTCAGGCTTGTTCATTGAGAAGGCGCTTCGCGAGGGCATTGAGGTGCGGGACGCGTCGCAGTCTGACGTTGAAGCAGCTAGCGAGCGACTGCAGGCCTTGAATGATCGCACTGGTGGTGAGGCCGTGGCGCCGTTGCGTCGCGAGTTGCAGGAAATTATGCAGAACCACTTTGGCGTATTTAGAACCGGTGAATTTATGCGTGAGGGGATCGCAAAATTAGACGCCTTGAGGGAGCGAGTGGAGGCGGTTGAGCTCGCAGATCGATCTTCCTCGTTCAACACCTCGCGTATTGAGTGCCTGGAATTGCAAAACCTGTTCGAGACCGCTGAAGCGACCGCCGTCGTGGCGGAGGCGCGTGACGAGAGCCGCGGTGCGCACGCGCGGGAAGATTACACGGAGCGCGATGATGACAATTGGTTGTGTCACTCGTTGTATTACAGCCAAGGAAAAAAGGTTTCGAAGCGGGGCGTCAACTTTACGCCTCACACTGTCGAAACCTTCCAGCCGAAAGCCCGAAGTTACTGAGCAAGTCAGGAGTTCAGAAAGATGCTACAGGTGAGTCTTTATCGCTATAACCCAGAGACCGACGACGCCCCATATATGCAGGACTTTTCGGTTGACACCGGCGAGCGTGACCTGATGGTGCTAGACGTATTGGAGATGATAAAAGCCGAGCACGATGGCAGCGTGACATACCGTAGGAGCTGTCGGGAAGGCGTCTGCGGCTCGGACGGGCTCAATATGAACGGGAAAAATGGGCTGGCATGCATATCCCCCCTGTCTGAGTCGGTAAAAAATAATAAATTGGTCATTCGGCCTTTGCCTGGGCTGCCGGTGATTAGAGATCTGGTCGTGGATATGAGTCTCTTCTATGCCCAGTACGAGAAGGTCCAACCTTACTTGCAGAATCCCTCGCCCGCTCCGGCGATAGAAAGACTGCAAAGCCCTGAGGAGCGGGCTCAACTCGATGGCCTCTACGAATGTATTTTGTGCGCCTGCTGTTCCACCAGTTGTCCCTCTTTCTGGTGGAACCCCGATCGGTTCATTGGCCCAGCAGGGCTTTTGCAAGCCTACCGGTTCTTGGCCGATAGTCGGGATACAGCGACGGACGAGCGGTTGGCAAGGTTAGACGATCCCTTCAGCGTATTCCGCTGTCACGGTATCCAGAACTGCGTGAATGTGTGTCCCAAGGGGCTGAATCCTACAAAGGCGATAGGTCACATTCGAGGAATGTTACTGAGTCGGGCCACCTGAATAGAATCCATTCCCGGAGTTTATACCGCTCTCCCCGCTCGGTTATATAATATATAGCTACAGTTCATATTTGTACTGCTGCGGTCTTAATTCCCTATTCTCCGGTCACCGGCGACGCGTTAACAGGGGCGTCTCCTACTTTTTTCCCGTAACATAACCATCCGCTCCTCAGCGTTACTGAGTCAGTTTCACTGAGTCAGCGTCAGTGAGACAGCGTTACTAAGAAAGGTGCGTTTCAAGCGCCATCGGCACTACCAAGGGGGAAGAGTGTCAAAGATCACGCCGTTGCCGGGCATGCTGGCGCAGTGGGCAACCTCACATATTGCGGGCGGCAACGCTGAGTATGTTGAGGCGCTGTATGAAGCGTACCTGCAGGACCCCAATGGCGTTTCACCCCAGTGGCGGGAATATTTCGACAAGCTTCCGCTGGTGCAGTCCGAGGCAGGGACTTTGCATGATCTTCCTCACTCTGTCCTGAGAGAGCACTTCGCCCGCATCGGCAGAATGCGAGTGCGGACCGATGCGACAGTGGCCAATGATGCGCATGCGACCGATTACGAGCGCAAGCAGGTCAGGGTTGTGCAACTGATCTCAGCTTACCGCCAGCGGGGGCATCAGCAAGCATCGTTGGATCCGCTTGGATTAGCGCAGAGGGCGCCGGTACCGGATCTTGAGCTCTCCTTTCACGAGCTCAGTGAGGCAGATCTTGATACCACTTTTCAGGTAGGGACTGCCTATTTTGGCCGCTCTGAAGCGACACTTGCTCAAATTCGCGACGATTTGCAACGCACCTACTGCGGCACGGTAGGTGCGGAATTTATGCATATCGTTAACACCGAAGAGCGGCACTGGATTATGAGCCGGATGGAAGCTGTGCGGAGTGCGCCGGAGTTAACTCGAGAGCAGCGGCTGAACATCCTTCGTCAGATTAATGGAGCCGAGGGGCTTGAGCGTTCACTGGGTTCCAAATATCCCGGGACAAAGCGTTTTGGCCTCGAAGGGGGAGAGAGCCTGATCCCCATGTTGTCCGAGGCAATTCAGAGAGTTGGCGGATACGGCGCAAAAGAGATCTGCATTGGAATGGCGCATCGCGGACGGCTGAACGTGCTGGTCAACATTCTGGGCAAGAATCCAATTGAGCTTTTTGACGAGTTCGAAGGGAAAGTGGCTTACATTGGCTCCGGAGATGTTAAGTACCATCAGGGATTTTCCTCAAACATGATGACGCCCGGGGGAGAAGTTCATCTAGCGCTGGCGTTCAATCCGTCCCACCTCGAGATAGTTTCTCCCGTGGTCGAGGGCTCCGTTCGCGCGCGGCAGGATCGGAGAGAGGACCGGGTGGGTAATTCGGTTGTGCCGATAGTGATTCACGGCGACGCCTCTTTTGCAGGGCAAGGCGTTGTCATGGAAACCTTTCAAATGTCGCAAACCCGAGCCTACAGAACGGGCGGGACTTTGCATATTGTTCTGAATAATCAGATTGGTTTCACTACCAGCGAGCCCAGCGACGCGCGGTCAACGGAGTACTGCACGGATATCGCGAAAATGGTGCAGGCGCCCATTTTTCACGTGAATGGTGATGATCCGGAGGCGGTTGTATTCGTGACCCAGCTGGCGGCTGACTTCCGGAATCAATTTCAAAAGGATGTCGTGGTCGACCTCGTATGCTATCGCAGACGAGGACATAATGAGGCTGATGAACCTGCCGTCACCCAGCCGAAAATGTACGAAACAATCAAGCGTCACCCGAGCACGCGGGATTTATATGCCCAGCGTCTTATCCGCGAGCATGTGTTGTCCGGGGACGAGGACGCGGAGTGGGTTGAGCATTACCGGCAGGCGCTGGAAAAAAACCAGCCGCTGGTGAGCTCTCTCGTATCGGAACCGAGCAAGGAACTATTCGTCGATTGGTCGCCTTACCTTAATCATCGTTGGGACGTTACCGCGGACACGCGGGTTTCCTTGACCGGGCTTAAGACGCTGTCGGACAGCATGGGTACGGTGCCATCGGGTTTCACCGTGCATCGCGTCGTTCGCAAGTTGCTCGATGACCGACTCAAGATGGGCGCGGGTGCGCAGGAGGTAAACTGGGGGTTTGCGGAAACCATGGCTTATGCTTCGTTGTTGGTAGAGGGCTTCCCGGTCAGGCTCACTGGTCAGGACGTAGGGCGGGGTACTTTCAGTCACCGTCATGCCGTGTTGCACAGCCAAAAAGGGTCCGGTATTTGGATTCCGCTCGAGTCGATAGATGAAGGGCAGGCGCCTTTTCAGATATTCGATTCACTGCTGTCTGAAGAAGCGGTGCTAGCGTTTGAATACGGATACGCAACCACATCTCCTGTTGGCCTGGTGGTCTGGGAGGCGCAATTTGGTGACTTCGCTAATGGCGCCCAGGTCGTCATAGATCAATTCATTTCGAGCGGTGAAAACAAGTGGAGCCGCTTATGTGGGCTTACCATGTTGCTGCCCCATGGGTATGAGGGCCAGGGGCCAGAGCACTCCTCTGCGAGGTTGGAGCGATTCTTGCAGCTTTGCGCAGAAGACAATATCCAAGTGTGTATTCCAACGACCCCCGCGCAGGTTTTCCATATGTTGCGACGTCAGGCCATCAGACCGTTGCGCTCCCCATTGATTGTGATGACGCCCAAGAGTTTATTGCGTCATAAAGAGGCGGTATCGCCGCTGGAGGCGTTGGCTGAGGGCGCTTTTCAGACGGTGATAGACGAGACAGATGATCTCGATGCCGCACAGATCAAGCGCGTGATCTTCTGCTCCGGCAAGGTGTTTTACGACCTTCGTGCGGCGAGAAGGGAACGAGAGATGGTAGATATTGCGATTGTACGTATCGAGCAGATGTATCCCTTCCCGAGGTTGGATTTGCTTGACGTGTTGTCGCGCTATCCCAACCTAGAAGATGCAGTTTGGCTTCAGGAGGAGCCCAAGAATCAGGGCGCTTGGTACGCAATGCAGAGTCGCATGGCCTCTGTTGTGCAGAGGCATAAGGTGGACGTCTTCCTGAGGTATGTGGGTCGCGAGCCCTCTGCCTCAGCGGCAGCGGGATATTCTGCCCTTCATTTGCGTGAGCAGGAAAAATTTATTGATGAGGCGCTCGGGCCAATGCCCTGGGGTCACTAGTTGTGTCTTGAGTTGAGGACATTTGCATGACGATTGAGATTAAAGCACCGGCGTTTCCGGAGTCGGTGGCCGATGGCGTTGTTTCTGCCTGGCATAAACAGCCGGGCGAGCGCGTCTCCAGAGATGAACTGCTGGTTGAAATCGAGACCGACAAAGTCGTAATGGAGGTGGTGGCGCCTGAGCCTGGCGTGATTGAAGCGATTCTGGTTCCGGAGGGAGAGACGATCGCAAGTGAGGCGCTGTTGGCCACGCTGGTGGCGGGTGCTGTTTCTGGCGCTGATGACGGTCAGGCCGTCAGTAGCGATCCCTCAACGCAGACACAGGCGCCCACGGGGACTCCTGAAAAGGACTCCGTTACTGCCGACGCGGTTCCAATGGGACCTGCCGTGAGGGCATTATTGGAAGAGCACGGTTTGGAGGCGCATGATATTACTGCCTCGGGCAAAGGCGGGCGCTTGCTCAAAGAGGATGTCTTGACACATCTGGCAAAGGGTTCCGCCGAGCCCAACCGGAGCGAAGGAGTCGTTGCCCCGGTCGTACCCTCTGCTGCCGATGCGTTAGACGTGGGTGGGCCCACCAGCGAGCGAGTTGAAAAGCGTGTGCCGATGAGTCGCATGCGAGCAAGAATCGCCGAACGCCTATTGGGGGCCACCCAGCAGACCGCCATGCTGACGACGTTCAACGAGGTCAACATGGCGCCGCTCATGAAGTTGCGCAAGCAATATCGAGATGAATTCGAGGCTGTCCACAACGGCACTCGATTGGGCTTTATGGGATTTTTCGTGCGGGCCGCTTGCGAGGCGCTGAAGCGATTCCCTGCAGTAAACGCGTCCATCGACGGCAACGATGTCGTTTACCACGGATATCAGGATATTGGTGTTGCGGTATCGGTGGATGAGGGCCTCGTTGTGCCCATTTTACGCGACGCTGATTTCATGAGTATTGCGGATATTGAAGCCGCTATTTATGACCTCGGAATCAAAGCGCGTGATAAAAAGTTAACTATTGAAGAGATGACGGGCGGCACATTCACGGTATCAAATGGCGGTGTTTTTGGCTCGCTTCTGTCTACGCCAATCCTGAATCCACCACAAACCGGGATACTGGGAATGCATACGATACAGGAGCGCCCGATCGCTATGGACGGTGAAGTAGTGATCCAGCCGATGATGTATCTGGCTCTGTCGTACGACCACCGACTGGTGGATGGGAAAACAGCGGTACAGTTCCTCGTGACCATCAAGGGATTGATCGAGGATCCTGCAAGGATCTTGCTGCAACTCTGATTGGGGAGAATAAACGTGTCTACTCACTTTGATGTGATTGTCATCGGTTCGGGGCCTGCGGGCTATGTCTGTGCCATTAAGTGTGCGCAATTGGGGTTGTCGGTAGCGGTTGTCGAGCAGGCTATTGGGGAAAAGGGGCAGCCTGAGTTGGGCGGCACCTGCTTGAACGTTGGTTGCATTCCCTCCAAGGCGCTGCTCGACAGTTCGCATCGATATGCTGAAGCGAGGTCTCATATGGCCGAGCATGGTATTGCAGTGTCGGGGGTGTCTTTGAACATTGCGGAAATGATGGGGCGCAAACAAAAAATTGTCTCGCAGCTTACCGGAGGCGTTTCAGGTCTGTTGAAGCACAACGGAGTAGAAGTCATTACCGGAACCGCAATGCTTCGTGCCGGACGTCAGGTTGAAGTCAGCGCTGGAGACTCAGAAACGACAGTCTACAGTGCAGACAACGTGGTGCTGGCGGCAGGCTCGGAACCTATTGATATTCCCCCTGCGCCAGTGGATGAAGATCGGATTGTCGACTCTACAGGTGCGCTTTGTTTTGACGCAGTGCCGGAGCGCCTCGGTGTGATCGGTGCCGGTGTCATTGGTCTTGAGTTGGGTAGTGTCTGGGCACGTCTTGGTGCAGAGGTGGTCGTGCTTGAGGCCATGGACACATTTTTGCCCAATATGGATGAGCAAATCGCTAAAGAGGCGCAAAAAATCTTCACCAAACAGGGACTCGACATCCGATTGGGCGCTAGGGTAGGTGGTAGCGAAGTTTCTGGGTCGGGTGTCACTGTTGTCTATTCCCATGGCGGTGAGGATCACTCTGAGGAGTTTGACAAGTTAATTGTGGCTGTGGGCCGGCGTCCTCGCACCGATAAGCTCTTTTCCGCAGACTCGGGAGTGACCGTCGATGAACGAGGCTTTGTTTTTGTCAACGAGCACTGTGCAACCGAAGCACCCGGAGTTTGGGCAATCGGCGATATTGTGCGGGGACCGATGCTGGCGCATAAGGGTTCCGAGGAGGGGGTAATGGTGGCTGAGCGTATCCACGGCAAATCAGCTCAGCTTAATTACGAGGTGGTCCCCTCCATTATTTACACCCATCCTGAGGTGGCGGCAGTCGGCAAGACCGAGCAGGAGCTGCGTAATGAGGGCGTGGAGATTAAGGTCGGTACCTTCCCCTTCGCCGCAATAGGGAGAGCGCTGGCATCAGGAGAAACCGAGGGGTTAGTGAAGATCATATCGGATGCAGAGTCTGATCAGATTCTGGGCGCGCATGTTGTCGGCCCTTCGGCAGCGGATCTGGTTCAACAGATCGTGATCGCTATGGAAATGGCCGCGAGCACCGAAGATCTGCAGTTGATGGTCTTTGGGCATCCTACGATGTCTGAAGCCGTCCATGAGGCGGCGTTGGCCGTTGACAGTAGGGCGATTCATATGGTGAATCGGCCTCGACGGTAGGCGTTCATCCAGCGACCGGTCACCTCGAGCGTCCGGCATCGGGGGGGTGAGAGGTGAGCCGGGCCCAGTAGAGAGGAAAGCATGAATCTGCACGAATATCAGGGTAAGACGTTATTTGCGAATTATGGCTTGCCGGTCTCTTCCGGCCATGCGGTCGAATCGGCCGAGGCGGCGATACAAGCGGCCCGAGACATCGGAGGTCAGCGTTGGGTTGTCAAAGCACAGGTTCACGCCGGGGGTCGCGGCAAAGCGGGGGGCGTTAAGCTGGTAGAAACGCCCGAGGCAGCGGGCGAATTCGCCGCACAGTGGCTTGGCCAGCGTTTGGTCACCTATCAGACGGACGCTGCGGGCCAGCCCGTGTCTCGGATTTTGGTTGAATCTTGCACCGATATTGCCGAGGAACTCTATCTGGGTGCGGTGGTCGATCGTGCCAGCCGCAAAATTGTATTTATGGCGTCTACTGAGGGTGGCGTTGAGATTGAAAAAGTCGCTCACGAGACCCCTGAGAAAATTCTCAAGGCTGAAATCGACCCGCTTGTCGGTGCGCAACCCTACCAAGGGCGCGAGCTGGCCTTTCGGTTGGGCCTTGCCGGCACGCAAGTTCGGCAGTTCGTCGACATCTTTATGGGTCTCGCCAGGTTGTTTGCAGAAAAAGATCTTGCGTTGATAGAGGTCAACCCGCTGGTTATCACCGAGGAGGGAGATCTGCATTGTCTAGACGCCAAGGTGGTGGTCGATTCAAACGCGCTGTATCGGCATCCTGACCTTGAGGCCATGCACGATGCGAGTCAGGAAGACGAGCGAGAAGCCCATGCGGCGCAATGGGACCTCAACTATGTCGCTTTGGATGGCAATATCGGCTGTATGGTTAATGGCGCTGGCTTAGCCATGGGCACGATGGATATCGTCAAGCTACATGGCGGTGCGCCGGCCAATTTCCTCGACGTCGGCGGCGGCGCCACCAAAGAGCGCGTGACTGAAGCCTTCAAGATTATTTTGTCAGACAGCAACGTCAAAGCAGTTTTAATCAATATATTTGGCGGCATCGTCCGCTGTGACCTGATTGCCGAGGGGGTGATTGGTGCAGTGGAAGAGGTCGGCGTGGAAGTGCCGGTAGTCGTCCGATTGGAGGGAAACAATGCGTCTCGTGGGCGACAGATACTGGCGGAGAGTGGCCTCAACATTGAAGCGGCGGAGGGATTAGCGGATGCCGCCCAGAAAGTGGTTGCCGCTGCGGGAGCGGGCTCATGAGTATTTTGATCAATAGCGAAACTAGGGTCATTTGCCAGGGTTTCACGGGCTCTCAGGGCACCTTTCACTCCGAGCAAGCCATTGCCTATGGCACAAAAATGGTTGGCGGTGTCACGCCGGGTAAAGGGGGGCAAGTTCATCTTGACTTGCCCGTGTTTAACACCGTCGCCGAGGCGGTGGCGGGAACTGGCGCTGACGCGTCGGTGATTTATGTGCCAGCGGCTTTTTGCAAGGATTCCATTCTGGAGGCTGCAAACGCGGGCATCGGATTAATCGTGTGCATCACCGAAGGCGTGCCTACGCTGGATATGTTGGAGGCGAAGGTGAAGTGCGACGAATTGGGCGTGCGTTTGGTCGGCCCCAATTGCCCGGGTGTTATTACCCCGGGTGAATGCAAGATCGGCATCATGCCTGCGGAGATTCATTTACCGGGGCGGGTGGGGATCGTGTCCCGGTCCGGTACGCTAACCTACGAAGCGGTCAAGCAAACTACCGACGTCGGTTATGGTCAATCGACCTGTGTCGGTATTGGCGGGGATCCGATTCCCGGCTCCAATTTTATCGATATTCTGGGTTTGTTCGAACAGGATGAGCAAACAGAGGCTATTGTGATGATCGGCGAAATTGGTGGTACAGCTGAGGAGGAGGCCGCCGCATTTATCAAAACTCACGTGACCAAGCCAGTGGTGTCTTATATTGCTGGGGTCACTGCCCCCAAGGGCAAGCGCATGGGCCACGCTGGCGCGATTATTTCTGGTGGTAAGGGCACTGCCGATGAAAAGTTCGCGGCGCTTGAGGCCGCGGGGGTGCGCACAGTGAGATCTTTGGCAGACATCGGCGCGGCTTTGACGGAAGTCACCGGCTGGTAGCGTCGTCAGATTTATAAAGCCCGCCACGAGCGGGCTTTTTTATCGCTGGATGCACTCCCGGGAGACTTGAAATTCCTCGCGAGGACCCCATTACCCCATCATCTAACAAGTTTTGGACCGAAATATGACTGCTGAAGCGACACAGACCATGGGATTTCAAACCGAGGCGAAGCGTTTGCTTCATCTCATGATCCATTCCCTGTATTCCAACAAAGAAATCTTTTTGCGAGAGCTGATATCGAACGCGTCGGATGCGATCGACAAACATCGGTTTGCAGTCGTTGCGGATACGGATTTGGCTGAATCTGCGGCCGACTATCGCATTCGTGTTGCCACAGACGCTGAGAAGAAAGTCATCACAATTGATGATAACGGCATTGGAATGTCCCGAGAGGAAGTGATTGATAACCTTGGGACCATCGCGAAGTCGGGCACGGCGGCCTTCATGGAACAGCTCAGCGGTGACCAGAAGCAGGATAGTCAGCTCATTGGTCAATTCGGGGTGGGCTTTTACTCGTCATTCATTGTTGCAAACGAGGTTGAGGTGATTACACGCAAAGCGGGTGAGGCCTCAGCCACGCGGTGGGTATCGGCGGGGGAGGATGAGTTTACGGTATCCGATGCAAGCCGCGAGATGCCGGGCACGACAATTACCCTCCATCTCAAATCAGATGCCGAAGAGTTTGCCGACAGTTGGCGGGTGCGCTCTGTGATCAAAAAGTATTCGGACCATATCTCCGTACCCGTCATGATGCCCGAGGAGGATCAGGGCGAGGCAGACGAGGACGACAATAAAGCCGAGGCGGTCCCCGAGTGGAAGCCGGTCAATGAGGCGAAGGCGCTGTGGGCGCGCAGTCGTTCCGATATTTCGGATGATGAGTATCAGGCGTTTTACAAGCACATCTCACATGACTTTGAAGACGCTCTGAGTTGGAGCCACAACGCGGTCGAGGGCAAGCTCGAGTACACCTCATTGCTCTACATTCCCCGCAGGGCGCCTTTTGACCTGTGGCATCGCGAGGGTGCGCGGGGACTTAAATTGTATGTCCAGCGCACGTTCATCATGGATGAGGCGGAGCAATTTTTGCCAATGTACCTTCGCTTTGTGAAAGGCATCCTGGATTCCAACGACTTACCGCTGAATGTGTCGCGGGAGATTTTGCAGAAAAATCAGCAGGTGGATTCTATTCGAGGCGCCTTGACCAAAAGGGTCTTGGATATGCTGTCGAAAATGGCATCCAAGCAGCCCGAGGCGTATGAGCAGTTCTGGGATACATTTGGTGTGGTGTTGAAGGAAGGCCCCGCAGAGGATTTCAGCAATCGGGAGAAGATTTCTTCGCTATTGAGGTTTGCCACGACCCGGAGTGATGCGGCTGAGCAGCGGATTTCCCTTGCCCAATATGTAGAGGGCATGGCGGATGATCAAAAGTCGATCTACTACGTTGTTGCCGAGAATCACGCGACAGCGAAAAACAGCCCCCATATTGAGGCTCTGCGCCAAAAGGGAGTCGAAGTATTACTGCTTTCCGACCGGGTAGACGAATGGCTCATGAGCCACCTTGGCGAGTTTGAGGGCAAGCCTTTGCGGGATTGCGCCAAGGGGCAGTGGGATGGTGAAGGTGACGACGAGCGTGCCAAAGAGGCTCTCGATGCAGCAGAGAAAGCGAGTGAGTCGCTGATAGAGCGGATGCAGGGTGTACTGGGTGACAGGGTTGATTCCGTGCGTCCGACAGTGAGGCTGACCTCGTCTCCTGCGTGCTTGACAGTGGCTGAGCATGAAATGGGTGCGCAAATGCGAAAGATTATGGAGGCGGCCGGACAGGACATGCCCAGTAGCAAGCCGACCATGGAGATCAATGTCGAGCACCCGCTGGTCAAGCGGCTCGATCAGGAGGCGGATGAAGACCGTTTTGCTGACCTCGCGCAAATTCTGCTCGACCAGGCATTTCTAGCTGAGGGTTCAGCGCTTGAAGATCCCGCGACCTATGTGTCGCGATTGAACAAGCTGCTGGTGGAGATGAGCGCAAATTAGTGTAGCGGTGACGGCTTGATGATCAGTGTGAGGCAGTCACGGTCTGGCGGCGCCGGCGCTACAGCGGTATGCCACCCACCGAGCCGAGCTTCCACCGCGTGACGCGTATCGCGGGAAGGGAGGTCTCCTTTGAGATTGATGGCTTAAACTATGCGGGACTGGAGTGGGGTAAGCCCGACGCACCCTTAGTGCTCGCCTTGCACGGCTGGCTTGATAATGCGCTGTCGTTTTCGGTCTTGGCGCCGCTATTGAGGGAATTGCGGGTAGTCGCGTTGGATTTATCTGGCCAGGGGTACAGTGACCATCGCTCACAGGATGCCACCTACCATATCTGGGATGACATCCCGCAGCTCGTGGGCATTGTTGAGCAGCTCGGGGGCGGGCCGGTCGCATTACTCGGCCATAGCCGAGGGGCAGCGATAGCGGTTCTGCTCGCCGCTGCCCTCGGCTCTCGGTGCTCTCATCTCGTTTTATTAGACGGCTTGTTGCCTTCGCCGATTGTAGCGGCGTCGGTTCCCGAGCAATTCGCGCGTGCCCAGCGCGATAAACGAGACCCCAGGAAATATCGGTCGCGGACCTTTGCCGGGGTTGAGGAGTTTGTGGCGGCGCGCCGCAAGCTGGGATTTTCTGAGGAGAGTGCTCGACTACTGGCGCCCAGAGCGCTACGCCTCGGGTCAGATGCCGATACAATGGAGCTCACCCATGATCCTCGTTTGAACCACGCCTCGGCGATTAAGTTGACCCAGGAAATGTGTAGTGTCCTTTACGGCTGCGTGCAGGCTAGAACGCTGGTATTGATCGCTGAGGAGGGACTGTTCATTCGCGCTGGTGGGGAGGTTGCGCGCCGGGCGCTAGATGGGGTGCGGGACTGGCAAGTGGAGCATATACCCGGAGGCCATCACACCCACATGGAAAATGGCAGCCCAATAATGGCAGACCACATTAACCGATTGTTCATTTCCGCCGTGGATAGTTCCGCCGCGGACTAGGGTTCCGCAACCCCACGGCACCTCTCTTGACCACAACATTGCGGCTACGCCGCCTCGACGTGATCCCGGTTGTCGTTAGCTCAAGAACTCTGCTCGAGATGCGGGGTCCGACTTAAACACGCCACCTAGGGAGGTGGTTCGCGTACTGCTGTTCCCATCTTGGACGCCTCTTGCCTTAACGCAATAATGCACCGCATTAATGGTTACAGCGACATCCTCTGTTCCCAGGAGGGTTTGCATGGCCACCAGTACCTGTTGTGTCAGGCGCTCCTGCACCTGCGGTCGCTGAGAGAAGAATCTGACCAAGCGATTAATTTTGCTCAGCCCAATCACGGTGTCTTTGGGGATGTAAGCGACCTTTGCTGAGCCATCGATAGTCACAAAATGATGCTCGCAGGTACTGGTTAAGTCGATGTCTTCAACGCAGACCATTTCCTCAACATTCATTTTGTTCTCAATGAGTGTGATCTTGGGGAACTGCGCGTAATCAAGGCCGCTGAAAATTTCGTCAACGTACATTTTTGCGATGCGGTGGGGTGTCTCCTCTAGGCTGTCGTCTCGCAGATCAAGTCCAAGGGATTCCATAACCTGTGTGAACGCATCTCTAATCTTTGCGTATCGTTGATCCCGCGAGAGCTCGTTAGCGGTCATGGGGGTTTCCAGGCCACGGGCGAGTAGCGCACCACGCACGGCAATGGCCTCTGGAGTCAGTGAGCCTGGCAAGGTGGTGGGGGCTCTTGTCGGTACAGGATTGATCGGCATAGATACCTCGATTGGTTTTGATGCGCTCTTGTGGGTTTCTACTGCGATAGTGCTTACTCAGATTGCAGATGGGCGCCAATTACTGGCGATTTCCTCGGACCATCAAGACGCTAAAAGCGCGCACGACCCCATCTCTACCTTTACGCGCCGATATGAATGTACAGCAGGCAGGGTATCATGATACGTCAAATTTTCTAGACAGTTCTTGTTATGGAAACTTTCGGTGACATGCTGAGCTGGGTCACAGAGCGGTTGACGGCCGCAGATGTATTTTGCGGTCATGGATATGAGTCTATTCACGATGAAGCCGTGGCTTTGATCCTGGGGGCCGCAAGGCAGCCTCAAGAGCAAAGCTACGATCTGTTGGCAGCGCCTTTTCCGCCGAGCGCTCGGCGCCGCCTCGATGGGTTACTCCAAGGTCGGTGCGAGGAGCGAGTGCCGGTGGCTTATCTGTTAGGCGAGGCGTGGCTGGCGGGTATTTGTTTCACCTGTGATGATCGTGCGTTGGTGCCCCGATCCCCCATTGCACATTTACTCCAAGAAGGTTGTCGGCCCTGGTGGCCAAAGACTGCGCCGCCAGCGATCATCATTGATTTATGTTGCGGTGGTGGGAGCCTTGGGATTATTGCGGCGCATGCTTTTCCGTCGGCCTCGGTTTTCCTCAGCGATATCGATCAGCGAGCGCTGGCGCTGGCGCAGGAAAACATAGAACGCTGTGTGACCGGGGGGGCGGTTCGCTGTGTCCAGGCGCATCTTTTGGCGTCGCTCGCCACCGGTTGTGTGGACTTGATCGTTGCAAATCCGCCCTACGTTTCGGGGGCTGAGATGGAGGAGTTGCCCCCAGAGTACGGGCATGAGCCGCGGGGTGCCTTGCAGGCCGATGAGGAGGGAGTCGCATTGGCGGTTGAATTATTAAAGGACGCCGCGCGGGTGTTGTCAGATCAGGGTTTGCTGATCCTCGAGGTTGGGGAGAGCGCGGAAGCTCTTGAGCACCGGTTACCCACAGTGCCCTTTACCTGGGTCGATCTGCGCACGGGTGGCTCTGGCGTGGCCGCGGTAAGTGCGCAGGAATTACGGGACTGGAGCGCCGCTGGCAACCTATAATTGGGGCAGGAGGCGCGAATGTCTGGTAATACCTTTGGCAAGCTATTCACCGTAACGACCTTTGGCGAAAGCCACGGGCCCGCGCTGGGCTGTATTATCGATGGTTGTCCCCCCGGAATGCCGCTTCAAGCTTCGGACTTGCAGCATGATCTGAATCGTCGCAAGCCGGGGCAATCGCGCTACACGACCCAGCGCAAAGAGGACGATGCGGTTCAGATTCTGTCGGGCGTATTTGACGGTGTGACAACGGGTACGCCAATAGGGTTGTTGGTTTACAACGAAGATCAAAAATCTAAAGATTACAGCAAAATTAAAGATTTATATCGACCTGCTCATGCTGACTATACGTATGACTTAAAGTATGGGCGCCGAGATTATCGTGGCGGCGGGCGATCGTCGGCGCGCGAGACAACGCTCCGTGTCGCGGCCGGCGCCGTGGCTAAAAAATGGTTGCTGGAGCGATACGGCGTGCGCATTCGCGGATATCTCAGTGCTCTGGGGCCATTAGTCGCAGCCGATCACGATTGGGGTTTGGTGGAGCAGAATCCCTTTTTCTGCGGCGATGCCGCGCTGGTGCCGCAACTCGAGGCTTATATGCAGGATCTGATCAAGCAGGGGGATTCTGTCGGCGCGCGTATCAATATCGTCGCAGAAAACGTACCTGCGGGGTGGGGCGAGCCAGTGTTTGACCGCCTCGATGCCGATATTGCCCACGCGATGATGGGCATCAACGCGGTGAAAGGCGTCGAGATGGGCGATGGATTTGGCGCGGTGTCCCAGTTGGGCAGCGAGCATCGGGACGAGATAACACCAGAGGGATTTTTGACTAATCACTCAGGTGGCACGCTCGGCGGGATTTCCTCGGGTCAGCCCCTTCGGGTGAGCATTGCGCTAAAGCCTACCTCGAGTATTCGTATCCCTGGCCAGACCATCACCGCGTCGGGTGAGCCGACCGAGGTTGTGACCACCGGGCGTCATGATCCCTGTGTAGGTATTCGTGCTACCCCCATCGCTGAAGCGATGCTTGCGCTGGTATTGATCGACCACGCGCTACGACACCGTGGGCAGAACGCTGACGTCGTACCCCGATCGGGGGAGACCGCGCTCAACGCATCCACTTGATGATCCGAAGGAGCCGAATCCGCACGGTCATACTAGCCCTCGCGGCTTGCGCCGCATTATTTTGGGGAGCGGTCGACATTGTAGGCGTCTCAGCGGAGCGTTTGTGGAACCATTTGCTGTGGGTGAGCCTAGGTGTGGGAGTCGTTATGGCGGTTGCGGCGGTCGCAGGCTGGGGACTGAGTCGGTTTAAAGGACGACGCTGATCGCGGTCGCCGGGTTCGAAATGGGTAAAAAGTGGTTATAGTCGGTGCAAGAGTTTCGCAGGAGCAGAAAAATGAACAAATTGATTTGGATAGCGGTATCCGTGCTGCTTGTCCACGGCGCAACCGCGCGCGCGGACCTGGATTGGAACACTGCACTGACGGGCGACCATCGCTCTGAGCAAAACAAGGCGCGAGACGAGTATCGTCATCCCCAGGAGACGCTTATTTTTTTTGGCCTTCAGGCCGGCATGACGGTGATGGAGGTCTCTCCGGGGGGCGGCTGGTACACCGAGGTTTTGGGGCCTTTAATGAAGGGCAATGGGACGCTGATTGCAGCCCACGCCAGCCCCAATGGTGGTAACTATGCTCGACGGTCGCTGGGTGGATTTTTGAGAAAGTTGGGACAGAACGGTGATGTGCTCGGCGACGTTGAGGTCGCTGTCTTGCAGCCGCCCAGTGCCACCACGCCCGCACCGGCTGGCAGCGTCGATATGGCACTGGCATTTCGCAATGTTCACTCCTGGCTGCGCGCCGACCAGGCGGAAATGATGTTCTCGGCGATCGCGGAAATACTTAAGCCGGGCGGCGTATTCGGCATTGTCCAGCATCGGGGCGACGAGGGTCTCTCGGTTGATCAAATGAAGCAGACTGCCTATGTCACTGAATCAAAGGTGATTGAGTTGGCGGAATTGGCCGGGTTGGAATTGGATGGGCGCAGTGAAATTAACGCCAATCCGAAGGACAGCAAGGACTATCCCAAAGGCGTGTGGACGTTGCCTCCCACCCTGACAGAGGGGGATGTTGATCGCGCACGCTTCATCGCCATCGGTGAAAGTGACCGGATGACCCTGAGATTCATCAAGCCGGTGGAGTAGTTTTGTGGACGATGTCGAGCCGCGGGAGACAATCGATGCGGTAGGGCTCAAGTGCCCGGAGCCCCTGATGCTATTACACGCCGGGATGCGACGACTTGAGCCCGGTCAGGAGTTGCTTCTGCAAGCGACCGACCCCTCCACGGAGCGAGACGTCGCCAATTTTTGCGAGTTCTTGGGGCACTCCCTAGTATCGTCGCGGCGCGACGGAGAGCGACTGTTGTACCGCATTCGGAAAGCGGTCGGTTAGGGTTCCCGATGGGGGTTTCCGGGGCTGAGATCACCGCGGGTGATGTCGTCGAGCTTTTCAACCAGCGCTTTGCCATCACCGAGGCCACTGTATTGGTAGGCGGGGCGGCTGAGCCATTTTTTGTGCCCGGGCAACCGTCTCAAATTCATTTTCGCGAGGATTATGTGCGTAGCGCGCTGCATGAGGTCGCGCACTGGTGCGTTGCGGGTAAGCGCAGACGTGAACTGCCGGATTATGGCTATTGGTATGCACCGGATGGACGAACGGCTGCGCAGCAAGCCGCCTTTTTTGCTGTCGAGGCGCGGCCGCAGGCTGTGGAGTGGGTATTTTGCGACGCCTGTGGCCTAGGCTTTACCCCGAGCATCGACAATATCGCGGTAGACCCAGCTGATGCAGATATTCGGGGGTTTTTTGAACGGATAGCGCACTGGAGGTCACGTTTACTAGAGCAGAGCTTACCCGAGCGCGCGGTACTCTTTCACCAATCCCTGAGAGAGGGTGTTGTGTCTGCTGACTCCCAGAGTGAGGCGCGCAGGGCATGACGCCTGATCCGAGGGGGATGCGTTGGGTCATCGACGAGGGTATCCAAATTACCCCGGCACTCGACCAGCTTATGGGCAAGGCCGAGGTGGTGCCCGGGCGAGATATTACCGCCGAGACGATAGCCGATGCTCAAATTGTGTTGGTGAGATCCATCACCAAAGTCGACAGGACGTTGTTGCAAGACAGCTCAGTGCGCTTCGTGGGTTCTGCTACTGCAGGCACAGATCACATTGATGCACTGGCGCTGGCAGAGTTGGGAATCCCTTGGTCAGCCGCGCCAGGGTCCAATGCCATTGCGGTTGTGGAATACGTGCTGTCGGCGATGGCGTTAAGCGGATTTTTGGCGCCAGCAATGCGTGGTTTGAGTGTGGGCATTGTCGGCCTCGGTGCGGTGGGCTCCCGATTGGCTTCGCGGCTACTTGCTTTAGGTTGCTCTGTGGTCGCGCATGACCCGCTGCTGCAGCGCTGGCCAGATAATATCCAGCGGGTGACGCTGAACGAAGCGCTGTCTCAGCCGATCGTGTCTTTGCACGCCAACTTGCATGATCAAAGCCCTTTTCCCTCCAGTGGGCTGTTGGGTACCGCGGTTGCCGAATTGATGGCCCAAGGCGCAGACAACCGCGGTATGGGGTTGTTGATCAATGCCGCACGAGGCGAGCTCATCACCACAGACGCCCTGATGCTTCTGTTGGCGAGTCCGTTGACAGTGATTCTGGACACCTGGCCCGGTGAGCCACGGCTACCGGAATCGGTTTTGTCCACCGCGGACTGGATCTCTCCGCATATTGCGGGACATTCGCAGGATGCCAAGACGCGCGGCAGCGATTGCCTGGCGAGCGCGTTGGCGCGCTGGGCGGGCCAGGAATTGCTCAATAGGTCTGACGAAAATCTGCAAGACATTGTCCCGGTGGAGGCGTTGATAGGCGGTCGTTTCATGGCGGCTGATGCTACCGACTGGGCAACTCAATTTTTAAAAAACCGGGGTACGCTAGCCCGTGAGGACGCGCGTATTCGCGCGCTAGGATCAGGAGGCCTCACTGCTCAGGACTTCGATGCGTTGCGGAAAACGTACCGACAACCCTCTGAATGGTCCGGAGGAACGATTAGACTATCGAGCCCAGACCCCACGCTTTGTGAAATTGCAGAGCGATTGGGGATGAATGTAGCGACGTA
>JAYNYK010000076.1:0-10525 GCA_038102985.1 Halieaceae bacterium | reverse complement strand
CCTCTTTCTCCAACCCGACAAACCCCTTGATATAGGCCGCCGACGAAAATAACGCGCGCTTACCCGTCTCATGATGGGTTCTGACCAAGGGATGTTCGAGGATTTCCAGCGCCCGCTCGCTGGGCAGAATCTTCATGCTACGCCCTTGTTTCTGATCGGCCTCGCCGTAGGCGCCATCGGGGGCATAGCCCAGTGCCGCCGAATGAATTGCGGTGAGACCCTCTACTCGCTCCCGGAGGTCATCGGGCATCTGCTCACAGGCGGCCACTTGATCAGCAAAGAGCGTATCCCCACCCACTGGCGGAATCGTAATGCCGTAGAGTGCGGTCGCAGCTGGCGGTATTGGCATGAAGCTCCAATCACTGTGAAATATCTCAGCAAATATGGACGTCTTTTCATCCGCGTTGCGCTGGATGGCAGCAACCTTGGGGTGCTCGTCGATATGACCAAAAAACGGATCCTCACCGATCTCACCGAACTGCTCACTGAATCCGACCAGCTGCGCGGGTGTGAGTTGCTGATCCGGAAACGCGACCACCTTGTGCTCCAGCCAATGTGCTCGAATCTCTGCCACCAAATCGTCGGGCAGCGGTTGATCCAGCCGCGCCCCTTTTATCGCAGCCCCGCAACTCGCACCGGAAGGTTCAACCGTTAGCGTCACTGCGTTCCTCCCGTGTATGCAACTACAGCAGTAAACATGGGCTTGGCTACTGTTGCAACAACGCCTGGAGCGGCTCCACTGAGTAGCGCACTGCACCCAATACCAGAGTTTCCGCCGACGCTCTCGGGGTGAGGAGCGGCTTTACCATCAAATATCGACAGCATGGTTCCACCAGGCGAGGTCTGAATAGGCGCGTAAATCTAGTTCGTGGGTCCACGCGGAGCGATGTTGCTGCGATAGGTGGTAATAGGTCTCCGCTATCTTTTCTGGCAGCAGCAAGCCGTCCTTATCTTTACCCTTGGCTTCTTTCAAAGCCTCGAAACGTTCGGCACCCAACATCTTGCCCAGGGTATCGGGGGCGTCCACTGCGCCATCAATCACGATATGCACCACATGCACGCCCTTTGCAGCGTACTCGGCATTCAAGGTCTGACACAGCAGGCGCCGACCTGCCATCGCGGCGGCATGGGAGTGTTGACCCGTGTTACCCCGCACAGCTGACGTTGCCGATGTCACCAAAAGAGTGCCGTGCCCGCGCTCGACCATCAGCGGTACCAACACTTTGGCCACACGGAAGAGGCCAAAACAAGCCATGCGCCAACCTAATTCAAAGGTCTTGAGCGGCGTGTCATCAAGGGACCGGTTACCGATCTGGGCGCCGAGGTTATAAAGCACGGTATCGATCGGGCCAATCGCCTCGACCTCCTCGATCAGTGATTCCAGCGTGCCCTCGTTGACGGCGTTCAGCAGATACCCGCTCGCCGATAAGCCCGAACTTTGAAGGCCCTCGACCATGCCAGTGAGTCCGTCGCTATCGCTCCGGCGACACAGGGCTGCGTGATAGCCCTCTTCCGCAAATTTTTTACCGACGGCGCCACCGATGCCGGCCCCGGCGCCGATCACCAAACAGGTTTTTTGCCCTGCCATTGTGTTACCTCCCGTTAATCCAGCACCGTACCAGCGCTAATCAGTGATTCGATCGCCCCGTTGTCATAACCCAGCGCCTCCAGAATCTCCCGACCGTGCTCACCAAGCCTTGGCGCCGGTCGCGACACGCGCGCCGGCGTTTTATCGAACCGCGCAGGATGACGGGCCTGCCGCACTTCGCCGAAGTCGTCAAAATAGAGCCGATCCACCGATCCGTTCGCGACAACCTGTTCGTGCGCCAGCAACTCTGAACGATCGATAATCGGAGCACAGGGCACACCTTCTTGATCGAAGCGCGCAAGAATCTCCTCGCTCGCCCACCTTTTGATTTCCTCGGCGGTGATCTCTTTGCGCTCACTATTGTGTGTGAAGCGCCCCTGCGCGGTTTTAAAGTTGGGGTGCTCAATCAGATCCTCTCGGTTGAGCGCACGACACATCCCCTGCCACTCCTTGTCCGAGATCGCACCCGCAGTGATATAGCGATCTTGCGTTTCGTATATCAGATCCATCGCCCCCTGATACTTGCGCACATCAAATTCTTTGTCAGCGTAGGTCAGGCCCGCCATGGCTTCAGGCCAAAACAAACTCAACATGGCGTCGAGCATGGACAGCCGAATGTGCTGGCCTTCACCCGACTTTTCCCGCGCATAAAGCGCGGTGCTGATGGCCTGCGCAGCCGTGATCGCGGTGACCTTGTCGGCAATAATGACGCGAAACATCTGCGGCCGACCGGTGGCGCGGTCGGCTTGGATATCGGTGGCGCAGGAGAGCGCCTGAATCACGGGGTCGTAAACCCGCTTGTGCGCATAAGGGCCCTCCTCGCCAAAGCCGTTAATCGAGACGTAAATCAACTTTTTGTTGATCTCCCTGAGGACCGGCTCACCGAAGCCCATGCGATCCATGGCCCCGGGCCGAAAATTCTGCAGCAATACATCAGCGCTCTTCACGAGATCGAATAGAATTTTTTTGCCGTCTTCTGATTTGAGATCCACCGCGATCGAGCGCTTGCCGCGATTGCAAGAGAAGAATGCTGCGGTGACCTGGTTGATCGTGGGCCCAATATGGCGCATCTGCTCACCGGTCGTCGGTTCGACCTTGATCACCTCGGCGCCCTGATCTGCCAACATCATTGCCGCTACAGGCCCCGAAACCATGCTGGTGAGATCAAGGACCTTGATCCCGGCCAATGCGCTCATGTGTTACCCCCCAATAGATCTGGATAATTAATTTTCTTCAAACACTGCTAAGCAAGCCGCGCTTTGTAGCAGCCATAGTACCGCTGGAATTCCGGCGGTAAAGCGAGATTAACGCTGCGATCAATAAAGTAACGGTAGAGGTCTATCCCGAAGCCTTAGGGCCCGCAAAAACGATGTCTGCGTGGGGCGCCAGCACCGTGCCGCGGGCATCTAAGAGAGCACCCTCAACCAACTGGCGGCAAATCGAAGCTGGCACAAAATGAGATCGGGTCGAGCAGACTATGTCGGGGGAAACTGCTTGAGTAGCTCATGGACCACGGTAATAGTCAGCTGCTCCCGATCCGCCTTGGACATGTTGTTCTTGAGGCGGCCCTCCGCCACACCGCGCCAGACGATCTTACCGGTTCTGATGTCAATCACGTCGAACACAGCGGTGCCATCCTCGTAGGTTTTGACGGATTGCCCCGAGGAGTAGCCAATGCTGACTGATCGCCCGTAAGTGCCCCCCGCGACGCCGCCATGCATGCCTTGCTCCTGGCCGCTGATTTTTTGGGTCTGCCGCTTGGTGACGTGATAATTCACCCAAAAGTCTGCCTGCCCTCTGGTACCCTGCCTGAAGCCCCGTTGCATCAGTTCCTGATCTGCCGTGTTCCGCACCCGCTGATCGCTGCTGTTATAACGCCGATACTGACTCTCTCTGGAGTTTTGATCATCGTCATACCAGCGATAGGTTTTGTATTGGCCAAAAGAAAAGCTTTGGTCGTAGTCGACTTCGTAAGTCGGTGTGTCCGCGCAGCCGACGAAAAACGCGGAAACAAGCGTCATCAGACCCACCCAGCGTGATCCTTGTTTAACCACCTGCCAGCATGGCTCTTCTCTCAAGCGGCTCATTCGTACCCTCCCATTATTGATTGCGCCAAATACCCCAGCCGGTGCGGTAGCGTTCAGACTGCCAGCCAATGTCCGCCGCCAGCATCATAGTGCTACCCGGAGCCGGCCCGAAAGCTCACCTCACTGTCGGCGACAAGCCACGCGAATACGGCAAAGGCGGCCACATTCTGATCCAGCGAAGCTGCGTCGAGCTTATCCACCGTATCATCAGCCGTATGGTGCAAGTCAAAATAGTCGCGGCCGTCCTGATGCAACCGGAGCGACGGCACCCCTGCCGCGATCAGCGGGTACATGTCGGGTCCGCCCCCCGGCTGGTCGCTGCGCCCCGGCGCGATCCCGATGGGTGCCAGCAACCGGGCGATGTGGGCAAAAAGCGTGTCACCTGCCTCAGACTGACTCGCGGCAGTCACTTTCCACACCCTGCCACCGCCAAAATCACTCTCCGAGCCGATCACATGCTGATCAAGCTCATCCGCGTATCGATCTCGATAGGCAGCGGCGCCCAGTAATCCCACCTCCTCGGCGCCCCACAGAACCAACCGGATCGTGCGTCGCGGTGCGAGGCCTGCCTCCTTGATGAGTTCCAGTGCTGCCATGGTGATGCCCACACCAGCCCCGTCATCGATTGCGCCCGTGCCCAGATCCCAGCTGTCAAGATGTGCGCCGATGACCACGATTTCCTCGGGGCTCTCCCAACCCACCACTTCGGCAACAACGTTCCCGGATTCCGCGGCGGGGACTATCGAGCTGTCCACCCAGACCCGCACCTCAAGCACCTCTCCTCTTGCAGCAATGCGTTCAATCTGGTCGGCATCCGGGTTTGATAGCGCAAGCGCCGGTATCTTGGGTAGGTCCTCCTCGTAGCGCAGTGATCCCGTATGGGGGAACCGATGGCTGTCGGTACCAACAGACCGAATCAGATAACCGATTGCGCCTTTGCTGGCCGCAATACTGGGCCCCGCGGTGCGGGCCTTGTTGAAATAACCATAGGAAGAACCGTCTTGAGTCCGCTGCATGGCGTGTCCTACATAGGCGATACGTCCAGACAGGCTGCCCTCTGGGGCGCTCAGCAGATCCTCCAGAGTCTCAAACAGTACGACCTCTCCTCGCAGGCCACTTTTCTCGGTGGGCACCGAACCCCCCAGCGCGGTAACCGCCAGAGCTTGCGGATAGGGCGAGAGGATTTCACCCCCCTCCTCGTGCCGCTGCCAGGCCTCCATCTCAAAGGGCTCATTGCGGACATTGGCGAACCCCCGCTCGGTGAGCGTGCTCAACGCCCATACGCGAGCGCGACCCTCGGCCTCGCTCCCCGCTAAACGGGGCCCCACCTCGGTCGTGAGAGCAGTCACGATGGCCATTGCGCTACTGCCTGCTATTGCTCGATCACGCAACACCTCAGCATGCGCAAAACTCTCGCGGGATACGGTTTGCGCCATCGAGGCTGCGCCGCTGAGGCAGAGAACCAATGTCACCAATGTGACTTGAGCGCGTCGATGGGGCATCTGGCGACCCCCCTGCGCTTTGCGCCAAACAGATGCTTTAGGGTAGGGCTGACGCAGATTCACTGGATTTATCCCCCTTCAACGCCTTACGTTGCTTCAGCCAAGCATTGGCTGTCTTGGTTTGTGCTTTGGTAGCCGCCATCACCCCCATTTCGACCTGAGTGCTGCCACTGTGTCCTAGCGCAGCAAGCTGCTCGTAGAACCAATACTGGGTTGCAAATGCGCCCACTGTGCGCACCAATTTAATGCCATTTAAAAAATTCAGCGCCTTGGGAAGGAGTGAGAGTGCATCCTCGAATCGAGGCAGCTCGGTCAGGCCATTCAATAACTGTGTTGGCGCGTCGGTCAGAACACACATCGGCCTGCCAATACCGATCATATCGGCGCACCCCGTCTCGAGCGCTTGATTCATGGCATCCAGCCGCCTCAATCCGCCGGTTACCATCAATGGAATGCTGATCTCTCGGCGCATCGCCTCGGCGAAATCGACAAAGTACGCTTCGCGGGCGCGCGTAGAGGCGGCTACTGACTGCGCTTCAACCGGCTCCATGCCCTCCAGGTTAAGTAGCCGCGGTTGCTCGTAGGTGCCTCCCGACACTTCAATCAGGTCAACACCGGCCCCTTCCAACCACTTGGCTACCTGAAGGCTCTCGTCAAAATCAAAACCACCGCGCTGAAAATCAGCGCTGTTGAGCTTGACGGAAATCGGCACAGCAGGACCCACCGCCGCTCTCACCCTCGCTACGCAGGATAGTAGTAGCCGCGCCCTGTTTTCCAGCGATCCTCCCCATTGGTCTTCTCGTTGATTGCTCCGAGGGCTCAGGAATTGTGAGAGCAAATAACCGTGGGCTGCATGTAGCTGGACCCCCGTAAATCCGGCATTCACCATCACCCTCGCACAGCGCGCGAAACCCGCGATTACGGCCTCGATATCTTCCTCTGTCATCGGTTCCGGCTCCCCGAACTGACCGCCGGGGAGCCCGAGCTTGACGGCAGAGGGCGCCTTGGGGCGAGGGTTCACAACCTTTTGACACTGCCGTCCGGCGTGACTGATTTGGGCCCAAAAGTGATTCCCGCCGCGCGTACCCGCATCAGCCCAGGCCTCCAATGACGCCTGCATAGCGGCTGACGGCTCAGCATCAATGATCACATTACCCGGACGCTCCAAATGATCCCCATCGATTTGCACATTGCCAGACAACAGCAGTCCCGCCCCACCACCACTCCAGAGCTCATATAGCTGATTGAGCGCCGGCGTGGGCGCCCCTTCGGGAGTGGCGAGGCCCTCCGTCATGGCTGCCTTGCCCAGCCGATTGGGAATTTCTGCGCCGCAGGGCAGTCTGAGAGGGGTTGCTATCATCTAACCTAGCTCCTTGATAGTATTCATAAGCTATTATTTTATATGATATTTTATTTTATTTTATTTTATTTTTTTGCCTTGCAGGATTCGCCCGATGGGTAGTCAAACCATAAGAACGGTTAGCGCCGTAGTTCGTCTATAGCGCTCCTAAAGCGAACCAAGGGGAGACTACGGTAACTGCGCTCAGATTGAAACGCGTTGCCCCGACAATCTTCGGGGCGGCGCATTCCGCTCATATAGAGCGGTGGTTCTGTGCGGTAATACCGCCTCAGGAACTCATGCGGGCCAGCATGCGTCAGACCTATGGATGTTTATAGAGAAAAGGAGCCCTGATTATGAGCGGAAGCAGGTTTACATGGCGTCTTCTAGCGCCTCTGATTCTTTGCAGCGGCCTTTTTTCGACCGGCACGCTGGCGCAAACCTTGACGGTTGAGGGCAAGGGCACCGTAGAGATTCCGCCGGAATTCGCCCACATGGGCGCATCAGTCAGTCATACCGCTGAAACGCCTGCTGCGGCCCAAGAGAGGGTGGACCAGGTAATGGCGGGGCTGCTGTCCCGATTGGATGACTTGCCGGTGTCCGCAGACAGTGTTGAGGCCGGACAAATACGGATTCAACCCCGGTATCGCTGGAATCCACGCGCCGAAACGCAAGAATTTCAGGGCTACGAGGCCACCCGGCTACTCGCCTTCAAACTCACTTTGCTGGATTCACTGGGAGAGGCGCTTGAGATGCTCTCTCAGCAGGGTGCGACGACAGTCGATGCGCCTCAATACGGTAGCGCCCAGAGCCCGGACGCACGCAACCGTGCGCTTGCAATCGCTTACGCCAGGGCACTCGCGGATGCAGAGACCCTAGCTAAGGCCGCCGGCCTCACGCTGGGGCACCCGGAAAATATCAGCACGGGCTCACAACGCGCGCCGGTATTGAGAACAATGGCTCGAGACGCGCCGGTCGCCATGTCCGCCGAAATGGGGCCACGGTATGAACCGGGGCAGTTATCCGTCTCCGCTTCGGTCTCGGTTATATTTACCGCGAGGCCCTGACACACTTGGATTCGGCACCATCTGCCCCTATTATTTAAGGAAGCATTTCATTGAAGGGACGTGACACCATGAGCGACAAACCCGTTTATTCCACCGCGGCCACCATGGACCCGGCGGCGAGCATTGCCAGTACTAACAAAGTCCTCAGTAACACCTATTGGCTATTGGGGCTGACGCTCGCGTTTAGCGCCTTTACCGCGATGGTGTCGGTGGTGATTAATCTGCCTCAGTGGATGGCACTGGTTTTGATGCTTGTCGGTTTTGTGTTGCTGTTCGTTGTTCATAAAATGGCCGACTCCGCCAAGGGGCTGCCTGCTATTTTTGCCTTCACGGGCGTCTGGGGCGCCTCCATCGGCCCCATGCTGTCGTTCTATCTGGCAATGAATAACGGGCCTGCGATGGTGCTGCAGGCGCTCGGCGGCACAGCGTTGATTTTCTTTTCCTTGTCAGCCTATGCACTCAACAGTAAAAAAGACTTTTCTTATTTGGGCGGCTTTTTGATGACAGGCCTGATCGTGGCGGTGGTTGCCATGATTGCCAATATATTTCTTGCCATCCCCGCCCTGTCCATCACCATTTCAGCAGTAGTCATTATGATCATGGCCGGCCTGATACTGTTCGACACCAGCCGTATCATCAATGGGGGGGAGACCAACTATATTCGTGCGACGGTGGGTTTGTACCTCAACATCTTCAACCTTTTTGTCCATCTACTGCATCTGATCGCGGTGTTCACCGGCGGCGATGATTGAGGAAGCACAGTAACGTTTGAAGCCCCGGCCCAGCCGGGGCTTTTCGTATTACGGCCATGGAAATCTCGCTGATCATTCGCACCGGCCCCACAGACGGGCCTCGGCTCGCATTGGCGCTAACCTTTATCAAGGAAGCGATTAAGCAGGGACATACTATCCGCCAATGCTTTTTTCAAAGCGAAGGCGTCCTCAGCGCGACCCAACCTGACAACCGAGCGGTGTGGCTAGGCGTTGCGGACGATACCGACGCTGAACTCCTGCTCTGCAGTCAGGCCGCCGAAGAATATCGGGTGAGCGCAAGTGGCCCCTTTCACATTGCTGGATTGGGTGCCTTGATTGAGGCAGCAGTGCGCTCGGATCGGGTAGTCTCCTTTGTCTGACCTGACACCCAATTCAACCAGCAAGCGCTGGCTCATTACCCTCACGGGGGGTACAGACCAGGCATCAGTGCTGCGAGCAGGGACCGATCTTGCATTGGCCGCCGGCGCATTCGGGCAGCAAGTGACACTGGCATTTGTGGGCGACGCACTCAAACTCCTCACCTCGCCCCCACCGCGGGACGACGCGCTGCATCGACTCCTCGGGTCACTCCCCTTCTACGAGATAGATACAGTGCACGCGCTGGCGCCAAGTGACGTGCCTTTGCAATTTCGAGACGATCTCAACATCGTGCGCATGTCGCCTGAAGACTGGACAACGGCCGCGGAGAACGCAGATATTGTGGTGAACTATTGATGGTCCTGCACATGCTTTATGGCCGGCAGCAGATAGAGGATTGCGTCGCGTTGTTGACTGCCAACGATACGCTTCTTGTCATGGACACTCAGGTTTGGGAGCAAGTGGGCGAATCCTTGGGCGGATTACCCTGCCCAGTAGCGCTGCTCGACAATGCAAGCGCACAGTCGGCGCCTGAGGACGCCGTGGCCCGCATCAACACCTGCGACTGGCTTGAATTGGTTTGTCGTCATCCCCACAGTATGAGTTGGGCCTGAGAGATGATGGTAGCTGCAGCACTCGACACCCTCTGCGATAAGAATGGGTTCTTAAATCACAACCAGCCTTGGTCCGAAGAGATTGCAATGGCCTTTGCGGCGAGAGAAGGCATCCACTTGACCAAAGCCCACTGGGAGATTCTTTTTCTGCTGCGAGAATTTTTCGAGACGTTCGGCGACTCTCCTGCCAATCGCGCCCTGGTTAACTATGTAAAAAAACAGCTCGGCGCGGACAAGGGAAACAGTCTGTATCTCATGGGTTTATTCCCAGGTTCGCCGGCGCGTGTGGGTAGCCGCATCGCCGGGTTACCCAAACCCAAAAACTGCCTCTGACGTCTTGTGCTGGCGGAACAATATCAACCGGACCGATGTGACGTCTTGTTCGACGCTAAAGCCGATCGCGTGAAGAGGCAGCTCTCCCGCTTTTCCCCACCCGAGCCCATCTTATTTCGATCACCAGAGAACGCCTATCGACTGCGGGCAGAATTCAGAATGTGGCACGATGGTGATCAACTTGACTACGTCATGTTTCCGCCCGGTCAGCGCGACAAGCCTCAGATTGTCGATACCTTCCCCATCGCGGGCCCCGAAATCACCGCGCGCATGGCGCCCCTGAGGGAGCGGCTGGCAAGTTCGTTGACGCTGAGGCAAAAGTTATTTCAGGTTGAGTTTTTATCCACCCTCAGCGGTGAACTTCTCATCTCCCTAATTTACCATCGCCCACTCGATGCAATTTGGGCGTCAGAAGCCCGCGCCTTGGCAACGCACCTGGGATGCAAATTGATAGGCAGAAGCCGAAAACAGAAGATCGTGCTGCATGACGAATGGGTGGAGGAGAGACTGGAGGTAGGGGGCAAACACTTTCGATTTCGCCAACCTGAGCAGTGCTTCACTCAGCCCAATGGCCATATCAACCGAATGATAATGGAGTGGCTCGTAGCAAACTGTGAGCAGACAGACAGCGACTTGCTGGAGCTCTATTGTGGCATCGGTAATTTCACTCTGCCTCTGTCCCGGCGGTTTGGTCGGGTACTGGCAACCGAGCTCAGCAAGAAGGCGACCGAGGCTGCCCAATGGAATGCCGCAGCCAATGGCGTCGATAATGTCGAGTTTGCGCGGCTCTCCGCTGAGGAAATGACTTCCGCATTGGCCAATGTCAGGCACTTTCGACGGCTCGAACACCTTACTCAGCCGCTAG
>JAYNYK010000013.1:0-45469 GCA_038102985.1 Halieaceae bacterium | reverse complement strand
CGTTGTTGTATGAGAGCGCTTTGCCTTGCAGCTGTTCCGCCGCGCTGATGCCCACTTCACGCTGCTGCGCTTCTCGATAAAAAGCAGCACTCTGATGGGGGTTCTCGCCGTAGCGCATCTCCTGCACTTTCTGTAGTTGCAGGTTAAAGGTACGGGGATAGCGCGGTGAGCCACCGTCAGTGAGGCACCCAAAGTGGTTTGCAATCATGCCGTCGTAAGCGGCTGTGTGCTCGTAAGCGCGGATTGCAAGATCAAAGCGCGTGGCGAAGGTGGTCTGTCCATTGTGCTCCTGGAGCTCCGAAAGCACCCGCGGATAATCGTCGGAAGACACGACAATGGTGACGTCCCGGTGGTTTTTGGCAGCCGCGCGCACCATGGTGGGGCCACCGATGTCGATGTTCTCCACCGCGTCTTCCATTGAACAATCGGGTTTGGCAACGGTCGCTTCGAAGGGGTAAAGGTTAACCACCACAAGATCGATGGGCGCAATGCCGTGTTCCGTCATGACCGCATCGTCGGTGCCGCGACGGCCCAATATCCCACCGTGAATTTTTGGGTGCAGGGTTTTGACCCGGCCATCCATCATTTCCGGGAACCCGGTGTGGTCTGATACCTCGGTGACGCTGAGCCCTTCCTCGCGAAGCAGGCGGCAGGTACCCCCCGTCGAGAGCAGCTCAACGCCGTGATCGGCGAGTGCCCGCGCAAAGTCCACGATGCCGGATTTATCCGACACACTGATAAGGGCACGCCTGATAGGCGACAGTCCGGCTTCGCTCATGCGCTAGGTTCTCCGTTTGCTCGTGCGCTGGGTTGCGGCAATCCGAGCGCTTCGCTTTCGCTTGGGGGGCGAGGGCTCGGCCAAGAGGCCGTACTGCCGTAATTTTTTACGCAAGGTACCGCGATTCAAGCCGAGCATGGCGGATGCCTGGCTTTGGTTCTGCTGGGTGTAATCCAAGACAGCCTGCAACAGGGGCTCCTCGACCTGATGCAACACCATGTCATACAGGTCGCTGCAGCCCTCTCCGTCGAGGGTCGAGAGAAAATGGGCGATGGCCACCGCCGCGCTGTCTCTCAGCGGCGGTGGCCCTGAGGCTTGCGCGCGGTTTTTTTTGGCCGGGGGTTTGGATTTGGTTGAAGTCATGCGGCCAGTGACATGCCGTCTTTGAGCAAATGCGTCACTAATTTCTGGTGATACCGCGCCTGTGCCTGCGCAGATTCCAGTGTGTTAAATGAACGCCGGAAATCGCGGGTAAAAACTTTACCTAGTGCGCCTTGTCGGACCAGTGACTCCAAAAACCAGGCCTCGTGTTTGCGGGCTATGCGCACGCCGAGAAATTCACCGTGGAAGTCCGTCAAAGCGCTCAGGAGTCGCGACTGCATGTCAAGCTGTTCGAACACGGTGGGTGCTCTCGCTTCGGGAGAGCCCTCCGTTAAAGCGGCAGCAATAGCGCCGGGTAACCACCACTGCCCCTGCGCGGCACGTCCGACCATGATGCCAGCAGCACTGGTGTAAGCCAGGACGGCGCGGGCTTTGCCTGCGGAGTCGATATCGCCATTGGCGATGACGGGAATCGATACCGTACCGGCAATCTCGGCGATGGTGTCGTACTCCGCGGCACCCTTGAATCGATCGGCACGGGTGCGACCGTGAACGGTCAACAGTTGGACGCCGGACGCCTCTGCAATGCGGGCGATGCTGAGCCCGTTCCGATTCGCGGGGTCGGTGCCGGTGCGAATTTTCAATGTGACCGGCACGGTGACAGCCCCGACCACCGCCTCAAGGATGCGGGCAACCAGTGCTTCATCGGCGAGCAGAGCGGAGCCGGCGGCTCTACGACAGACCTTTTTGGCGGGGCAACCCATATTAATGTCGATGACCTCCGCGCCGAGGTCCGCCTGATAGCGCGCCGCTGCCGCCAGTTGCAGGGGGTCGTAGCCCACGATCTGCACCGCGCGTATCCCCGCGCGCGCCGAGTGCTGTTGTCGCTGTCTGGTTTTTCTGGACTGTGCGAGGCTCATGTCGGCTGATTGCATCTCGCCAACGGCCAAACCGGCCCCGAACTCGATAGCGAGTTCGCGTACAGGAAGATCTGTGACCCCCGCCATGGGAGCGAGGAATACAGGATTAGAGGGCTCGAAGCCGCCAATACGCATCGGGAAAGGGCTCAATCGCGAGCGGATGAGTGTAAAGGAGGCGACAGCAATCGAAAAGCCATGCTGGCCACTTTTTAACCACTGGGGATTGCTTGCCCTTTTTTTACCTGAAGACAGCCAGCTGATAAGGCGTCGCCCTCGGGCGGGGGCCCTTCCCCCGGCGGCTCCAGCTAAGGGCAAACAAGTCCTTGTGAACACCGCACTAAAAAGGTGAGCACAAGGTGTCGCGGGGGGTGGGGTGAGGCAAGATCAACGAGCCGCAAAAGACCGGCGAGCAAGGAATTACCTGCTATTGTGTGGTGATATTGGGGGTATCGTCGTTAAAAATACGATAAATCCTAGAAAAAGTGGACTCGCTCACCAATCTGCGACAGACTCCCGCCCCCGCATCGAACTTTGGTGTCCTGGCCTATGGCGGCAATACTCGTACTGCACGGCCCCAACCTCAACCTGCTCGGCTCTCGCGAGCCGGAAATTTATGGGTCCGAAACCCTCGATGAGATCAATCATCGCTTACAGGCTGAGGCGGAGCGCGCCGGCGCCCAACTGTCGTGTCTGCAGAGTAATGGTGAGCAGGAGTTGGTCGAAGCGATTCATCAGGCGCGAGAGGATGGAACCCAATTCATCATCGTTAATCCTGCGGCGTACACCCACACCAGCGTTGCCCTTCGCGACGCCTTGGCGGCGGTGGCGATACCGTTTATTGAGGTGCACATCTCCAACGTTTACGCCCGCGAGCCCTTCCGGCACCACAGCTACCTGTCGGATATTGCCGAGGCGGTGATTTCTGGCTTGGGGAGTTTTGGTTACGACTGCGCCCTTGCGGCGGTGTTGCAGTCGCTAGATACCCATTCCACGACGCATTAGAGGAATAGACATGGATATTCGCAAAGTCAAAAAGCTCATCGAACTGTTGGAGGAATCCGATATTGGAGAGATTGAGATTAAAGAGGGCGAGGAATCTGTTCGTATTAGTCGTCAGGGAACAGCGCCCGCGCCCGTAGCCTATGCCCAGCCTGCCGCACCGGCCCCTGCCGTTGCGCCGACACCGGTTGCTGCAGTGCCAGCAGCCGGGGCGCCTGCTCAGGAGAGCGCGGCGCCCGCACCCGCTCCAGACAACGCAGTGCTATCGCCAATGGTCGGTACTTTCTACCGCGCCCCCGGCCCAGACGCGGCTGCCTTTGTTGAGGTAGGCCAGACCGTTAGAGTGGGCGACGTGCTGTGCATTGTCGAGGCGATGAAAATGATGAATCAGATTGAAGCCGATCGTGCTGGCACGGTGACGGCGATCCATGCCGAGAACGGACAAGCGGTAGAATTTGATCAGCCCCTCATTTCTATTTCCTAAAGCGCGGGTGAGTTACCCAGTAAAGGACATCTCCCATGCTTGAAAAAGTACTCATCGCCAATCGTGGCGAAATCGCTCTCCGTGTTTTGCGTGCCTGCAAGGAGTTGGGTATTCCCACGGTGGCGGTGCACTCTACGGCCGATCGCGAGCTGAAGCACGTGCGCCTCGCCGACGAGTCTGTGTGTATTGGCCCGCCGCCCTCGGCGCAAAGTTATCTTGATGTGCCCGCGATTATCAGTGCCGCCGAGTTGACCAACGCTGACGGTATTCATCCTGGCTACGGATTCCTCTCCGAGAACGCTGATTTTGCGGAGCAGGTGGAGAAGAGTGGCTTCAAGTTTATTGGCCCGACGGCCGACACTATCCGACTGATGGGCGACAAGGTCTCTGCCAAGCAGCAAATGCAGCGTACCGGGGTGCCCACCGTGCCGGGTTCCGATGGCGCCTTACCCGATGACCCCGATGAGGTCCTGCGCATCGCTCGCGATATCGGTTTTCCGGTGATTGTGAAGGCGGCGGCGGGGGGTGGTGGCCGCGGTATGCGCGTGGTCCACAATGAAGAGGTGTTGCTGTCCTCCATACAGGTGACCCAGTCAGAGGCGCAGGCGGCGTTCGGTTCGCCGGTGGTGTACATGGAAAAGTTCTTGCAGCGTCCGCGCCACGTCGAGATTCAGGTATTGGCCGACGGGCAGGGCCATGCGATTCATCTCGGTGATCGCGACTGCTCGCTGCAACGCCGACACCAAAAAGTAATCGAGGAGGCCCCCGCACCGGGCATTGATCAGGCCTTGCGTGACGAAATTGGCGCCGCCTGTGTCCAGGCGTGTCTGGATATGGGCTACCGCGGCGCCGGCACCTTCGAATTCCTCTATGAGGACAACGCCTTCTACTTTATTGAGATGAACACCCGGGTGCAGGTTGAACACCCGGTCACTGAAATGATCAGCGGTATCGATATCGTCCGGGAGCAGCTGTTGATTGCCGGCGGCGCGCCCCTGTCGATCAAGCAGGAAGATGTTGTGCTCACCGGGCATTCGATCGAATGCCGCATCAATGCCGAGGACCCACGCACGTTTATGCCCTCTCCGGGCACCGTTAAGACCTTTCACGCACCGGGTGGTCACGGCGTGCGCGTCGACTCCCATGTTTACAGTGGCTACACCGTGCCGCCCCACTACGACAGCCTCATTGGTAAGCTCATTACCTTCGCCGACACCCGAGAAGCAGCACTCGCTAAAATGCGTCAGGCGCTCGATGAACTGGTGGTAGACGGCATCAGAACCAACGCGGCGCTGCACCGCGAGCTGGTCACTGATACCTCTTTTATGGCCGGCGGCGTCAGTATTCATTACCTCGAGAGTAAGCTGGAACACGAGCATTGAGCGAAGCCGCCGATTGGCAGGAGCTTCATTTCACGGCGCGCAAACCCGACGTCGAGCCATTAGAGGATTGGTTGTTTGAACAGGGCGCGTGCTCGGTGACCCTCGAGGACGATGCTGATCAACCGCTGCTGGAGCCGGGGCCAGGAGAAACCCCTTTGTGGGATCGGGTACGCGTGACGGCACTTTTTGAGGGCGCCCAGGATCTGATGTCTGTCCTCGCGACAGTTCCCAAGGCGTGGATCCTTGATGCGCCTGTCGCCCCGGTCCCTGTGGCTGATAAGGCGTGGACCCGAGAATGGGAGACGCAATTTCATCCCATGCAAATGGGGGAGCGCCTGTGGATTTGCCCCAGCTGGACGCCGCCCCCCGACCCCACCGCGACCAATATCCTTTTGGATCCCGGGCTGGCCTTTGGCACCGGCACCCACCCCACAACAGCAATGTGTCTGCGGGCGTTGGATGCGGGGGTGACGCCTGAAATGCGCGTGGTCGATTACGGCTGCGGCTCGGGGATTCTCGGTATCGCCGCTGCGCGTTTGGGCGCCACGTCGGTGCTGGGGGTCGATAACGACCCTCAGGCGATTATCGCTAGTGGAAACAACGCTGCGCACAATGATGTCTCTACCGTGCAATTTTCTGCCGTACTGCCCGATGCTGCCGCGATTGAGGAGTGGGCCGGAAAGGCAGACTGGGTGGTCGCCAACATCCTGGCGGGCCCCTTGGTTGACCTCAAAGCCACGCTGAAGCGCCTGATAAAGCCCCGGGGTCAGTTGACGCTGGCCGGGCTATTGGAACAACAGGCAACAGCGGTGATCGAGGCCTACGCGCCCGAGGTGTCCCTGGCCATTGTCGATCAGCAGGAGGAGTGGGTGCTGCTAAGCGGTCGCGGGGTCTGAGTGGCTCTTTAGCGCTGTACCTGGATCAGCCCCCCAACACGCAGCGCTTAACCCTGTGCCAGCAGTTCTCTCAGGTCGATGAGCGCCGCATTGGCTCTCGAGATATAACTCGCCATCACCAGTGAGTGATTGGCCCACAAGCCGAAGCCAGATCCGTTGAGAATGATCGGGCTCCACACGGGGGCCTGCGCCGCCTCAAGCTCTCTGATGATCTGTCGCAAACTGACGGTGGCATTTTTTTTTGCCAATACATCGGCAAAGTCGATTTCGGCGGCCTTCAGGAACTGGGTAAGTGCCCAGGCAGCGCCGCGGCTTTCATAAAAGGTGTCGTCGATTTCGCTCCATGGGGTACGGACCAGAATTTCATCGGGAGCGCTGGTCGATTGGGCCGCAGCGGTATCGCCCGCCAGATCGGTGTTGATCCGCCGCTGCCCGACGCTGGCAGACAGCCGCTGTGACAAGCTGCCCAGCCGTTTTTCAATCATGCCTAACCAGTGACTCAGGTTATCGGCCCGGGCATAGAATTGCGCGCTGGCTTCACCGGTCGCCGCCAACCGTGAACGATACCGTTCCAAAAATCGTGCCGCGTCCCGGTACTCGCTCTCCGAGGCGGGGAGAATCCAACTGTCCGACTGAAAATTGATGCGCGGCTCGGCAAGGGTGAGGTCGACGTCTTCCTTCGACTGTGACTGGGAGCGGCTCAGTACTTCTCGCAGGGCGCGTGCGAGGTCGCGGCTTTGAACCAGCACGCCGTATTCCCAGTTGGGCATGTTGTCCAGCCAGACTCCCGGTGGGAATACGTCGTTGTGTAGATAACCGCCGGGCTTTTCGAGCAGGGTACGAATCGTTTCCTGCAGGGCCGCTACGGTGACGGAACCGGTCACTACCTCCTGCTCTGTGAGCGCAGCATATTGTGCCGCGTTTTGTCTCACATCGAAGGCATTGGGTGTTTGACTCCAGTACATGCCCAGCCCGAGGCTCATCAACCCGTAAACTGCTGTCACGCCGGCGATCCATTTGCCTAAAGTCCGCGGATCCGAATCCGACGCCGCTGGTGTTAGACGTTGCCACCAGCTTTCATTGGCGCTGGATGCTCCGGATGCGATGTCTGCGTCCTCGGGTGAGTGGGTGTCGGTCATCAGTGGTGATGCCCGGAGTCATGGTGTGACGAGGCGGGTGCGTTTCGTCGCACGAGTGCTGCGGTGCAAATTGCGCTGCCATCCTGAGTCAGCGCGCAAAGCTCAATTTCATCGCCTTCATCGGGCGCTTGCTCGAATTCCATGAGCATAATGTGGAGTCCGCCGGGGGCAAAAACAAGCGCTTCTCCGGGCGCCAGTGTCTTGGTCTCAACGTGCACCATTCGCCGCTGATCGCCCTCGGCGACGATATCGTGCATCTGCGCTGCGGCGCCCAGGGTGCTGGTCACTGCAGTGATGGCAATGGGCGCCGCCGACCGATTCATCAAGCTACCGTAAGCCGCTGCAACAGCCGCGCCAGGTGGCACACTGCGAACCCAGGCGTCTTCCCAGTGTGCACTGTCATCGGCGGCAACCGCCGAGAGCGGGAGCAGACACAGCGCGATGACCCGCATCACCTTGGCATTCAGCAATGGCCCAACCGTTGTCAAAAGTATCTCCTTGTCATGATGAGTGGTGAATCTCAACCCATGTGCTTCCTCTTTTCGGGTTACACGCAGGGGTGTTTGAGGCGGCAAGGATATCAAGAAGCGCGCGGGACGCCATGTTCAACTCACGTCTTTTTAGGTCAGCGGCTAACCGAGTCGAGGGCCTCTCGCATCACGCGGGTCGTCAGCAACTGCGGCAAGATGAGGGGGGCTGCACCCGGAACCCCACTGTACAGCACGTAAAGTGGTATGCCATTGCGCCCGTGTTCTCGCACAAACTCGCCGATCATCGGGTCGTAGTTGGTCCAGTCGGCGACCATGTAGGTGACGCCGGCGGTGGCAAAAGCTGCTGTCATCTCATCGGTAAACAAAACGGTCTGCTCATTGGCCAGGCAGGTGATACACCAGTCGGCAGTGACATCGACGAATACCGGTTTTCCCTGCGCGCGCAGACTGCTCAGAGATTCGGGCGACCACCTCACGGTGCCTTCCCGCTCGGGCTGTCCGGCTGAGGCAATCGCATCGCCTCTGACGCCGCCCAGCAGGACCGCAGCGACCAATGATGCTGAGCCGATGAATTTGGCGGTGCGCCCACCGCTTAGCAGCGTGAGCCCCAGTGCGAGTAGCGTGATGCCCGCGGCAGCGGCAGCCATGGTGTCGATGCCGCTTTGTTTACCTGCCACCCAAAGCAGCCACACCGAGGTCAGATAGAGAGGAAAGGCCATGCTCTGCTTCAGCGTATCCATCCAGGCGCCTGGCTTCGGCAGCCAGCCTCGGGCAACATTGCTTGAACTGATCGCTACCATCGGCGCAGCCATACCCGCACCGAGTGCCGCAAATACCGCCAGCGCGGCGTGGGGCGGTTGAGTGAGCGCATAGCCCAGCGCACTGCCCATGAAGGGCGCGGTGCAAGGGCTGGCCACCACGACCGCCAGCACACCAGTAAAAAAACTGCCTTTACTACCGGGTGCTGAGGCCAAGCCTGCGCCCAGATTCATCCACTGTCCGCCAAACAAGACGATGCCGGACAGTGAGAAACCCATCAGGGCAAACCCATAAGCCAGCGCAATAACGAAGGTGGTGGACTGTAGCTGAAATCCCCACCCCACCCAGCGACCCGCGCCTTGCAGACCGATCAGCACACTGGCGATCAGCAGGAATGAGCAAATCACACCCGCCAGATAGGCGAGACCGTGGCGCCGGTGCTCGGCGGGATCACCGGTGGCAAAGCTCAGTACCTTGAGTGACAAAATGGGAAAGACGCAGGGCATGGCGTTGAGGATGATGCCGCCCAGAAAAGCGAGCCCTAGCGCTAGCAGTAGCGTCATGTCGGTTGCAGGTGCCGGAGGCTGCGGCGCGGCAGCCCGTTGCAGATCCCGCGGATTTATCGCGCTGGGGGTGACACTGCTCGTGGCGAGGTCGATCAGGAGCGTTTCAGTCTCCGGCGGGTAGCAGAGTCCCGCATCGGCACACCCCTGATAGGTCACAGATACCAACAGGTTGGACGTGTCTGGCGGTAGGTACACCGACAGGTCCGCTTCGCTGTAGTAAACCTGCACCGCACCGAAGAACTCGTCGGTTTTGGCGAGTGCGGGCGGGAAGTCGATGTCGAGTGTCGCGGCGGGTTCCGCCTCAAGCTGCCTCACTTTGAAGGCATGCTGATATAGGTAGTAGCCGTCGGCAATCTGCCAATAGAGCCGCAGCGCGCCATCTGGAGCGATGGCGCCGTCCAGTTTGTAGGCTTCGCGGACAGGTAAGAACTCGCTTTGCTGCTTCAACGCCTCCGCTAGGGGGTTTTGACCATAACTCTGTGGACTTGTGAGCGCCCATGTCAGCAAAGTCAGCGCGAGCACCACTAGCATGTGGCGAGCTTGCGCGAGCAAGGTGGCGCGACCGCCAGTCATCTCCGACTAGCGCCGCTCGTATCGGAGGCGTGTGCCATGATCGAGGGAAAGGCGGATTTCATCGGGGCTGAGTGCGGCGGGAAAATAGACGCCCGAGACCTTTGCATCCATCAGGCTCGCCCCCTCTAGGTTGGTTTCCCGGAAGTCGATACCGCTCAAATCGCAATTACGAAAATAGGCGTTGGAAAAGTCCAAGCCACGCGCATTCATCTTGCGCAGATCGCGCCCGCGATAGTCACCGCCTGTCAGCTCGCCCGTGTCGAGCGAGTCGCGGCTTGCGTTGAAGCCATCGATATCCTCCTGACGCAGCATCTGATAAAGCGGGTCAGTTTTGATTACGGGTTTGATTTCAATATCGCTCATGGGATTCCGTCTTTTTTTGCGCTAGCGCGCGTTTAATCTCCAAAAAACTGCCGGCGTAGCTCGAGACAGGCGTCCCGGTCGAGGCGCGGCCCAAAGTATTTTACTACTTCCCCTGCGGCGAGGGTGGCAAATTCCGTTGCCCGCAGGTCACTCTCCCCACGGGATAAGGCGTAGAGGAAAGCGCCCGCGAACATATCCCCCGCCCCATTGGTATTAACCGCTTTCACGGGTTGCGCGGAGGTGCGATGCAGCGTCGACCCATCCCAGGTGATAGCCCCCTCAGCGCCGAGGGTTATCACGAAGCGGCGAGCGACTTGTTGGATAGCGGCGATGGCGTCATCAATCGCCTCACATTGCCCCCACTCCAGGGCCTCGGCCTCGTTGCAGAAAACCATTTCGACACCGCCTTCAACCAGTGCAGCCATATTTTCTCGGAAGAACTTCACCATTCCGGGATCAGAAAAACTGACGGCGGTCAGTACGCCGTGCTTTTCTGCCAGCGTTTTGGTCTCGAGCGCCGCAGCGTGACCCGTTGCCGATGTCACCAAATAGCCTTCGAGATACACCCAATCCGATTGCTCGATGGCAGCCTCGTTGACCTCATCGACAGACAGGCTTTCCGAAATGCCCAGGTTCGTATTGAGTGAGCGCTCAGCATCCGGGGTGATCAGTACCAGACACTTGCCGGTGACGCCGTTTTGTCGCTGATTTGCCAGACCATGTGCGACGCCAGACTTCTCGAGATCGGCGAGGTAGATATCGCCGTCATCGTCTTCGGCGACCTTACAGCTCATATAAGTGGGGGCGCCCATCAATGCGGTAGCGATCATGCTGTTGCCCGCACTGCCACCCGAAGCATGGCTGGCCCGGATCAAGTGGTCGGATAAATGGGTGAGCATTTGGGATTGTCGGTCTGCATCGACCAGCGTCATCATGCCTTTGTCGACATTCATGGCAACGAGTTCCTCGTCACTGACCTGGATTTCGGTATCGACCAGCGCGGCACCGATGGCATAGGCGGCATAAGATTTCACAAGTGGCGTCCATTCATTGCGATGTAGCGGCGCATGATACCGGAAGCAGTGCCGGACTGCCCCGAGCAGCGATAGGGCTTGCAGACCGGATAAAGGCCGACCGCAACCACTGTGCGTATCACGTATCATGGCCCCGCCCCGCGTTAACCACAGGGTGGTCCGCACCGGGCATGCTTGATCCAACGACGCTGTCGCCGCGGCGCATGAAGGAATTGATGCGAGATCTCTCCCGACAACTAGAATCCCGGCTCTCGACTTTCGTTAAAGACGAGGCTGCTTTTGAGCCCCGCGCGGGTCGTGCCGCCGTGGCCATCATGGTGCGCGAGGGGCTCGAGGCAACCGAGATGCTGATGATCCGTCGCGCCACGCGGGAAGGGGATCCCTGGTCGGGTCATATGGGCTTTCCAGGAGGGCGTAGAGAACCCGCTGATGCCTGCAACTTCTCCTGCGCGGTCAGAGAAACCGAAGAAGAGATTGGTGTGGATTTAGGCGAGTGGGGCACGCGCCTTGGGGAGCTCTCCGATGTGAATACCGGATGGCGTGCAGATCGGCCTGAGATGCTGGTAACGCCGTTTGTGTTCCGTGTCACCGAGCTCCCCGAGTTGGTTCCCAACCATGAGGTCGACGACGTGGTGTGGGTGCCACTCCATTTTTTGATGGACCATGGCAACCGGGAACCGCTGGATTGGGAATGGAAGGGTCAAAAGATGGCGACGGATTCTTATCTTTACGAGAGTTACCGCATATGGGGGTTGTCGTTAATGATGATCGACGAACTCATCGCTATGCTGGGCTGCTGAGAGTGGAATGCCCGGGCGAGTCGTTACCCACTGATTACCGGGTGTCAGGCTCTGAGGGTGGAGGCATCTCATCGTTAGCCTCATCACTGAGCCAGTTCTCCTGACCCCGCAGAAAGCTGCGGGTATCCAAAATCAGCGTATCGACTGCCTCAGGGCGTTCGCGGCTGGCCTCGGTCAGTGCCTCCGGGGTTACCGTGCCCGCTAAATACCCGTCGATAAGTTCCACCAGTACGGGTGACATGTCAGGTTGGTGGTAAAAGCGTGGCATCCCGGGGATCAGATTACCGGTTGCGGTATTGCCGTTGACCCGCAGCCAGTAGCCACCGCAGCTAGAGAGCACGTAGTCATCTCTCCGCCCAAAGCTCTCGTTGGGGGTAAAGGGGTCAAAGCCATCTTCGGGGACTTCCTGAATTTGCGACAGTGCCATTACCCAGCGGCTACCCGGAGGAAAGGCGTTGGCCGGGGGGCGGCAGTAATCCCGAGCCTGCATCCAAACGCGCAGGGTATCGAGCCAAAGCGCGCCGTTGAGTATGCGCTCGGGTAACAGGTCCACCGCGTTGCCCTTGATGCGCTGTACTTCACCCAGGATCACCAGGTCGGCCTCAGGTGCAACCTCCGAGAAACTCCCTTGCCACAGGCAACCGCAATCGGCGCCCATGGCATCGGGTTGCGCTGTTGTGGACAAAGGCGTCGCGCTGGCAATGATGCCCGCCAGCAACACCCTCCTGATAAAGCGCCAGGCGCCTGTGATCGAGGGCGTGTTGTGGCACCCCATCGGCTTCAGGCGTTTAGCAGCCGCGCCGCATCCATCGCAAAGTAGGTCAGGATCCCGTCGGCGCCTGCGCGTTTGAAACACAACAGTGACTCGAGCATCACGGCGTCGCGGCTCAGCCAATCGTTCCCAAAGGCGGCTTGATGCATGGCGTACTCACCGCTCACCTGATAGGCAAAAGTGGGCACCTGAAGTTCGGTTTTTACGCGGCGCACAATATCGAGGTAGGGCATGCCGGGCTTTACCATGACCATGTCGGCACCCTCGCGCAGATCCAACGCCACCTCGTGTAGCGCTTCGTGGCTATTGCCCGGGTCCATCTGATAGGTTTTTTTGTCGCCCCCCTTGATATTGGCTGCCGAGCCTACGGCATCGCGAAAAGGGCCGTAGTAACTCGAGGCATACTTGGCAGCATAGGAAAGTATCAGTGTGTTGATGTAGCCGTCGGCCTCGAGCGCGCTGCGGATCGCGCCAATCCGCCCGTCCATCATATCGGAGGGTGCAACTACGTCGGCACCGGCAGCCGCGTGGCTGAGCGCCTGTTTGACTAGCGTTTCGCTGGTGATGTCGTTCAACACATAACCGCTGTCGTCGATGATGCCGTCCTGCCCATGGGTGGTGTAGGGGTCGAGCGCCACATCGGTAATGACACCGATCTCAGGCACGACGCTTTTAAGTTCGGCCACAGCCCGCTGTACCAATCCATCGCTTTGGTAGGCGGCCTCTGCCAGTAATGATTTTCCGTCTTGTCCAACGACCGGGAATAGCGCCAGCGCTGGAATGCCCAGCTCATGTGCTTCTCTGGCCAGATCGACCAACAGATCAATACTCAGGCGCTCTACTCCAGGCATCGAGGGCACGGCTTCGCGCTGGCCGTTACCTTCGAGCACGAATACGGGATAGATGAAGTCCGCCGGTGTGAGGGCGTGCTCCCGAACCATGTCACGGGCAAAGGCGCTGGCTCTCAGCCGGCGCATGCGGGTTTGAGGAAAGGCTCCACGTTCACTCATGGTCGTGACTCCAGTGGGTTAGAGCGCGCTGAATGCGGCCTGGGCCGCATCAACCGTAGCAGCGATGTCGTCGTCGGTATGTGCCGCCGACATAAAGCCCGCCTCAAAGGAGGCGGGCGCCAGGTACACACCGCTGTCCAGCATCAAATGAAAAAACTGGTTAAAGGCTGCGACGTTGGAATTGATGACCTGATCGTACTGAGTCACCTTTGCATCCGCGGTGAAAAAGCCCCCAAACATGGATCCCAGATGATTGGTGGTGAAGGGCACCCCAGCGCTCTGGGCTACGGCCTGCATGCCCTCACACAGATCACGGGTGCGTCTGAACAAGTCGTCATAAAAGCCCGGTTCGCTGATAATGGCCATGGTGGCCAGTCCCGCTGCCATCGCAACCGGATTCCCCGACAGCGTCCCCGCCTGATACACCGGGCCCAGCGGCGAGATCTGCTCCATGATGTCCCGTCGACCCCCAAAGGCGCCCACCGGCATACCACCGCCAATCACTTTGCCCAAGCAGGTAAGGTCCGGGGTGATGCCCATGAAGCCCTGAACGCCGCCAGTGCCGAAGCGGAAACCGGTCATGACCTCATCGAAGATGAGCACCGCGCCATGGCGGGTGCACACCTCGCGCATGCCCTCGAGGTAGCCCGCAACCGGCGGGATGCAGTTCATGTTGCCCGCGACGGGTTCGGTAATGACGCAGGCCACCTGATCGCCCAACTCGTCCATGGCCGCTTCCAGTGCGGCGAGGTCATTAAAAGGTAACGTGACCGTGTGCTGCGCCAGGACTTCGGGCACGCCGGGTGAACTGGGCACGCCGAAGGTGAGGGCACCGGATCCTGCTTTGATGAGCAGTGAATCGGAATGACCGTGATAGCAGCCCTCGAACTTGATAATTTTGTCGCGGCCGGTAAAGCCCCGTGCCAGGCGGATCGCGCTCATCGTGGCTTCAGTGCCCGAGCTGGTCATTCGTACCAGCGGCATACTGGGCACCAAAGTGCTGATCGTTTCGGCGAGTTCAATTTCAATCTCGGTAGGACAACCAAAACTCAGTCCGCCCTGCGCTGCTTCGACGACTGCCTCCCGGACGCGCGGATGGTTGTGGCCCATGATCATCGGGCCCCAGGACAGCACGTAATCAATGTAACGCCTGCCGTCGGCGTCATAGAGGTAGGCGCCGTCGGCGCGCGCCATAAAGCGGGGTGTGCCGCCCACCGCTTTGAAGGCCCGCACAGGCGAATTGACGCCACCGGGAATGGTGTTTTTGGCGCGCTCAAAAAGCGCTTCAGATCGACTCATGACATACCAATATGCTTTTGTTTGTTGCGATTATCGCAGGCCGTGGGCTCCTGCGCATCCCGAGGGGCTAACTGCCCATTACTGGGCGCAGGTAGACCAATAGCACAATCGCGAATAGAAAAAGAACGGGCACCTCATTGAAAACCCGATAGAACACATGGGTTTTATCATCCTCGCTCCGGCACACCCGGCCCACATAGACACCGGTCTGAAAATGATAGGCAATCAGGCAGACCACACCGCAAAGTTTAGCGATCATCCAGCCAGAGGACAGGTAGTAATCCCACTGATAGGAAAGACGCCAGAAGCCAAAGCCGATGGTGAGAAACATAAACGGGGTAACGAATCGATACAGTTTGCGCGCCATTACCGCCAGTACGGCTTTGGTTTCTGGTTCCGGGCTTTGGGCGTAGTAGACCAGCAGGCGGGGCAGATAAAAAATGCCCGCAAACCAGCAAACAACAAATATGACGTGAAAACCCTGTATCCACAGCATGGGCCTGTCCTTGTGCGCTTTGGTAAAAAGCCCGTCCGGTCATGACACTGCGCGATCGATCATGAGACAGTACGCGCCCCGCAACACTAACAGAAGCAGGCACAAAAATGATCAGGGTAGGAGTCGTCGGAGGGACAGGCTATACGGGTGTGGAGCTACTACGCTTGTTGCTGCGTCACCCGGGTGTATCGCTGGAACTCATTACTTCCCGCGGCGAGGCGGGTCGGCGCCTGGATGACTTGTTTCCGAGCTTACTGGGGGTTTGCGATCTGCGTTTTACCGATCCTGCAGCGGCCGATTACAGCCACTGTGACGTTGTATTTTTTGCCACGCCCCACAATGTGGCGATGCGCGAGGTGCCTAGCCTGCTCGCACAGGGCGTTCGGGTTGTGGATCTCTCGGCGGATTTTCGCTTGAGGGATGTTGCCGTGTGGGAGGCGTGGTACGGCGAAACCCACGCCGCGCCCAGTCTGTGTGAGACGGCGGTGTATGGATTGCCGGAGACACAGCGCGATTCGATTCGCGGCGCCCAGTTGGTGGCGTGCCCCGGGTGCTACCCCACCGCGGTTCAATTAGGGTTTTTGCCTTTACTGGAGGCGGGTATTGTGGATGCGGGCGCCCTGATTGCCTCCTGCGGTTCTGGTGTCAGCGGCGCCGGGCGGCAGGCGAAATTAAGCGGGCTCCTGACCGAGGCGGGGGAAAGTTTGGCGGCCTATGGCGTGGCTGGACATCGGCACTTGCCAGAAATGGAGCAAGGCCTCTTAGGAATGACTGATCAGCCGGTACAGCTCACCTTCGTGCCTCATCTCGTGCCTATGAGCCGCGGGATCCATGCCACGCTGTTCGCCACGCTCACCGCGGGTGAGGTCGACTTGCAACGCCTGTTTGAAGCGCGGTATGCAGACGAGCACGCGGTGGTAGTACTGGCGGCTGGTGAAACTCCGGCCACGCGCAATGTGCGGGGTGCCAACCTCTGTCAGCTGGCCGTGGCGCAGCCCCAGGGGCGCAATACCGTAGTGGTGATGTCGGTGATCGACAATCTCGTTAAAGGCGCTGCAGGACAGGCGGTGCAAGTGATGAATCTCATGTTTGCGCAGCCTGAGGTCGCAGGCCTTGAGGGCATCGCGCTGGCGCCCTGATGTGAGTGAGTTGATCGAATTATGAAACAGCATCAACACCGCACTGTGATCAAGCGCGTTCATCCCAACGAGTGGCGTTGGCGTGTGTCTGCTGCAGCCGGGGCGCTTCTCGTGGCGTTGCTGGCCGGCTACTTATGGGGCGCCAGCCGGCCCAGCGATATGCCGTTTTTCAACAACCCTGAAGAACGTTTGCGTGATCAGGTCGCGCAGTTGAATCTGGAACGAGAGGCTGACCAACAAACCCTGCAGGCGTTGCAATCCACATTAGCCAAGCGGGTGTCGGAAATCAGCGAAATGCGCGAGATGTTGGCGTTGTACCGGGGGGTGATGTTACCTGAGGAAACCGGCGATTTGGTGGTGTCCCGAGCGCCCACGGTGGAATATGACCCGCGCAGTCAAACCCTGGGTGCGGTGGCATTAGTGCATCGCGGTTCGGGTGATTTTAATCAATATCGTGGTGATATGACCCTCGTTTTGGAGGGGGATTTGTCGGGTCAGCCTCAAAAGCTGAATCTCGCCGTGCTTGACACCGCCTCTGAAACTAGTGTATTCCCTTTATCTTTCCGGTATTTACAGAAGGTTCAGATAGCAGTTTCTCTTCCAGAGGGCTTTGTGCCCGAAACGCTGGTGTCGCGGGTGAGGTTGATAGAGCCGCGTAAAACGACGACCGAGCGGCGCGATTCGATAGGGGAGTCCGCGGTGACGGGGTTGGCCAATGTGGGGGTAGAGAGCGAGGCGTCAGATAGCAAGATACGATGATCAAAGACTTGATCAATAAAAAAAGGGGAGCAGCCATGCGTAATCGAAAGGAGGCCGTTGTGACCAGCTCAGCATCAGGTAGAACCACCTTGATCTCACCCGGAACCACAGTGCGGGGTGACATCACATTTACGGGACACTTGGATATCGAGGGCACCGTGGCAGGTAGCATTCAGGCCGAACCGGGTCAGGAGGCGATCTTGCGCATTGTCGAGGGCGGAAAAGTCTCAGGGGAAGTTAAGGTGCCCCACGCGATGATCAACGGCAAGGTCGAGGGCGACATTCACGCCACCGAGCGATTGGAGCTCGCAGAGCGTGCGGTGGTAGATGGCGACGTCTATTACAACCTCATCGAAATGGCCGTGGGTGCCAAAGTGAATGGTGGTTTGCGACACACCAGCAATGTGGCTGATGATTTGGCCGCAAAGCGTGAGGCAAGAGCGGCAGAAACCGTCCCCGGCCCTACTTCCAGCTGATTGCGCAGTTGAGTCGAACGCCGTGGGAAATGTGCTTTCCCGCGGCGTTTGTCTTTCAGTACAATCACTTTATGTTGTCTTTATACGGAACGCGCTGCCATGACAGTGGTTGAGGCCTTTGATCCCACCGAGATTCGCCTGTCGGACAGCGCGGTTAGAAAGGTGCGCGCCCTAGTGGAGGACGAGGGTAATCCAAGCCTCAAGCTGCGGGTGTACATCACCGGGGGTGGCTGTTCAGGATTTCAATACGGATTTACCTTCGACGAAGCTGTGAGTGACGACGACATGGTGATCGAGCGCGAAGGCGTGACCGCACTGATCGACGCAATGAGTTACCAGTATCTGATGGGTAGTGAGGTCGACTACTCAGAAGGGCTCGAGGGATCCCGCTTTGTAGTGAACAACCCCAACGCGACCACGACCTGCGGTTGCGGCGCCTCCTTCTCTATCTAACCCCCACTGCTATCTCGCCGCCGGTGACGCCTATTTGGCCCGGCACCGGGAACGTGATCGTCGCCCAATCCGTCATCGCATATGCGCTCCCCGGTGGACCCTGGTGGGGCGGAAGCACAGTGCGGATCAGGCGGGGTAGATGCCCCCCAGCACTCTACATCCTTTCGCGCCGGTCACCGCGGGCACGTTGCCGGGGCTCCCCGCCAGGGTTTGCTCCGCCAGCCAGGCGAACGCCCACGCCTCCACCCAGGCGGGATCCACGCCCACATCGGCTGTTGTCGTGACTTCGCAGTCGGGCAAGCGCGCGAGCAGGCGTTGCACCATAAACCGGTTGCGTGCGCCGCCGCCGCAAATTCGCACGACCTCCGGTAACGCGTTACTCAGTGCGCGGGCAACGCTCTCCACGGTCAGCTCGAGCAAGGTGCGCTGCACGTCAACCGGGGCTTCGCTCCCCTCGAGGTGGGCTGTCAGCCATTCCAAATGGAATAACTCCGGGCCCGTGCTTTTGGGGTGAGGACGCTCGAAGTAGGGCGCCTCGAGCAAGCGCGCCAGCAGCGGTTCAATCAGGGTGCCTGCCGCGGACCACTCGCCCTCGTTATCAAAAGGGAGGTGCTGGTGCCGGGCGATCCAGGCATCGAGCAAGGTGTTGCCAGGGCCGGTATCCCAACCGCTCACTGCACCATCGGCAGTGATTACGGTGACATTGGCGATGCCGCCGATGTTGACGACGGCGCAGGCTGAGCCGGGCGTCGTCAGCTGCGCGGCATGAAACGCCGGCACCAGTGGCGCACCTTGACCCCCTGCGGCCATATCGCGCCGACGGAAATCCGCCACCACCGAGATGCCGGTGAGCTCAGCCACGCGGCTGGGGTCACCAACCTGCACCGTAAAGGGGGGCGTCCCCTCGGGGTGGTGCCGCAGGGTTTGTCCATGCAGGCCCACCGCCATGACCTCGTTGGCGCTGATGCCGGCCGTCGCGAGCAGGGCTAAGGTGGCTGCCGAGTACTCGTCTGCGAGCTGTGCATCGAGAGTGGCCAACCGATGGAGCTCATCGGGTCCGCTCTCCCGGAAAGCAAGAATCTCCAGCCGCAATGCGTCCGACATCGGCCGGTGGTGGGTGGCCAGCAAACTGCCTCCCTGGCTACCGCTCCGCACCAGCACCGCATCGATACCATCGGCGCTGGTGCCCGACATCAGGCCGATGAACAGCCCGCCGCTCACTCTATCTGCGCCAGTTGCTGGGCGTTACGCAGGCTGGCCAGCTGTTGCGTCGGTTGCCTAATCGCGGCCAGGTAGCGGGGTATTTCGGCGTCGGGTAACGAGCGCGCCTTGGGCAGGATCTTGTGGACGGTGCGCGGATTCCGGTGGACGCCGTTAACGAGAAATTCATAGTGCAGATGAGGCCCCGTCGCGGCGCCGGTTGAGCCCACGGTGCCGATCACCTGCCCCTGCTTCACCTTGGTTCCCTTTTTGACCTTGAGTCGGTGCAGGTGCAGATAGTGGGTGACAAACTGCTCGCCATGCTGAATAAAAATATAGTTGCCGTTGGGGCGGGTGTAACCGGCCTCGATGACGCGGCCATCACCCGCGGCGTAGACCGGGGTGCCCCTTGGGGCGGCATAGTCGGTGCCCCTATGGGGTCGCTGGGTCTTGTAAATGGGGTGCAAACGATTCGGATTAAAGTTGGAACTGACCCGGGTGAAATCTAATGGAGCGCGCAAGAAGGCCTTGCGCATACTGACCCCTGACTCGTTGTAGTAACTGGTATCCCCTTCGAGATCTGTATACCGGTACGCCTCGAAGGTTTCGCCACGATTGGTGAAGCTGGTCGCCAGAATGGGCCCGTCACCGAAACGGTCGCCATCCAATAGGAGCTCCTCGTAGATCACGTGAATCGTGTCCCCGACCCGAGGGTCCAGCGCAAAGTCGATGACGCCGCCAAAGATCCCAGCGAGTTCCATGATCATCGCGTCGCTGAGTCCAGCCTCCATTCCCGCTAGAAAGAGCGAGCTCTCGATGGTCAGAGAAACCTCCGTCGATCTGCGCTCAGGTTCGCGGGTGATTAGCGTCGCCTCAAATCCGTCATCGGTGCGCTGGTAGAGTGTCGTGAGCAGAGGGGACTGAACGTGTCTCATTGCGAGCAGGGCTCCCTGTTCACCGCTTTGAAAGCCGATGGTTTCGCCCGGGTAAATTTTCCGCAGGGACTGGCGCTCATTGAACTCGGCGACGCGATACAGATCCGTATCTGAAAACCCGGCTCGCGCAAAAACCAAACTAAGGTTGTCGCCATTGCGCACTGTAAAATCCCGCCAGACAGGTGCTTCGGGTGGCGCGGGCTCGGGCTCGACGTGCGCTGCTTTCATGGTCGCGACATCCCCGCTGGACGCCGCGATCTCCGGCGTCACAGCGAGGTCGTCCGCAGGTGTTGTTGGCGCGTGAGGGCTCCTGAGGGACAGACCCACTACCAGCAATAACGCGCCGACTGTGGCGAGCCAGACAATGGGGCGCTGTTGCAGGGGCGTTTCAATGGCCTTGAGTGGGGTGGCGCCTCGGGGCGTGGGTTTGCGGGACATGCCTTGCCATCGTCGCGATTCGAGGCGCGTAGTATAACCATTGACTTGAGCGGTTCAGCTACCGATATAGCCCGACGCCTCCAGCCCGTTTGTGGGATACTTTCACTGCGCCCTTTCAGGGGCAGTGCTATTTTCAGTAAGAAATCAGAGATAACGCCCTCAGCCATGACCCAGGATTTATTAGCCGACCTTCGCGCGAGAGGCCTCGTTTTTCAGGTGGCGGGCGAGGACGCGCTGGACACCTGGTTGCGTGCTGAACCGCGCACGCTTTACTGTGGTTTTGACCCCACTGCCGACAGCTTACATATCGGTTCATTGGTGCCGTTATTGGTGCTGCGTCGGTTTCAGGAGGCCGGGCACCGGCCGATTGCGCTGGTCGGTGGCGCGACCGGGCTGATCGGCGATCCCAGCTTCAAGGCGGCCGAGCGGCAACTGAACACCCCCGAAGTGGTCTCCGGGTGGGTTGATCGTATCCGGCAGCAAGTCAGTCAGTTCATCGACTTTAACGGCGCCAACCCGGCATTGGTGGTGAATAATCTCGATTGGACCCAGGGTCTCGATGTGCTCGGCTTCCTGCGCGACGTGGGTAAGCACTTTTCGGTCAACAACATGATCGGCAAGGAGTCGGTTAAACAGCGCCTCGACCGCGAGGGCGCGGGCATCAGCTTTACCGAGTTCAGTTACATGATTCTGCAGTCGTTCGATTTTGCCGAGCTCTATCGGCAATACGGTTGTGGCCTACAGATTGGCGGCTCTGACCAGTGGGGCAATATCACCGGGGGTATCGACCTGACTCGACGGTTACATGGTGAACAGGTGTTTGGCCTGACGCTCCCCCTCGTCACCAAGGCCGATGGCACTAAATTTGGAAAAACCGAGGCAGGCACGGTATGGCTCGACGCGACAAAAACCTCGCCCTATGCGTTCTATCAGTTCTGGCTGGGTACTGCCGATGCTGATGTGTACCGCTTCCTGCGCTACTTCACCTTTTTATCCATTGCGGACATTGCAGCCATTGAACAGGCGGATAGCGAGCGCGAAGGCCGACCCGAGGCGCAGCGCATTTTGGCCCGAGAGGTGACACAGCTGGTGCATGGCAAAGCGGGTCTCAGCGCTGCCGAGCGCATTACCGAGGCCCTTTTTTCGGGGGACCCCGCCACGCTGTCAGAGGCGGATCTTGAGCAATTGGCGCTGGATGGACTTCCCGCCGATCCCCTCCCGCGCGGTGATTTTCCACCCACATTCAGTCAGCTGTTGGCACAGGCGGGTGTGGCGGCAGGAAAGCAGATCAAGGATGCGCTGGCGCGCGACGCCGTATGGATCAATGGTCAGTCAGTGTCAGGCGGCCCTACAACCACCTGTGATGCCGCCTTCGACAAGGCTGTGGCGCTACACGGCCGGTACTTTCTGATTCGTTTTGGTAAAAAGAAATACCACCTCTTTATCGAGGATCTATGATTGCGAGGCGCAAACGCCTGACAGTTGGAGGGTGCTGGGGCAGCGAGCCAAGGACGCCAGCCTGCCTCGGCCCCATGGGTAAAAGGCGCAAAAGACACAAAAGCTTTGCCGTAGCGCGAGCACAGTACTACCCCAGGGCCGGCCGCGATGTCGCCCTCTGAGCACGACCGTTCCGCGTCCGATGCGGCGTTGTTGGCTCGGGTCCAGTCAGAGCTGACTGTGGCCACGAGTTGTCTCGGTAAGTTGGATGCCGGCATTACCGTCTTTGGCAGCGCGCGCACCCGAGCGGAGGCCTCCGATTACCAATGCGCCCACCGTCTGGGTCAGTATCTTGCGCGGGCCGGGTTGCCGGTCATGACGGGTGGCGGGCCCGGTATCATGGGTGCAGTGAACAAGGGGGCCATTGAGGCGGGTGGTCTTTCAGTGGGGCTCAGCATTTCAGTGCCCCACGAGCACGCTCCCAATCCCTATCTCACCCACCATTTACACTTCAGCGACTTCCAGACCCGCAAGCTGATGCTGACCCGTTACGCTCGGGGTTTTGTGGTATTCCCCGGTGGCTTTGGCACCGTTGATGAGCTCATGGAACTCCTGGTGGCACTCCAAACCCGCCACACCGTGGGCAAACCGGTGGCGTTGGTGGGTCGCGGGTTTTGGCAAGGTTTTATTCAGTGGTTAACTGAGGAGTTGGGTTCGCGGCAGTTTATTGACCTGCATCACATCGACTTTCTCGAGCAGGCAGATGACGAGCAGGAGATCTTGTCGGTGCTTTTGGGTGGCGAGGTGGCAAAGGCATTATTGCGGCAGCATGCCATAGTGCCGAATGCGGAGCGCAGTGATTAATGAAAACCCTGTATTTGTTGCGACACGCAAAATCCAGTTGGGGAGATGCCTCCCTCCCAGACATTGAGCGGCCACTGAACGCCCGCGGGCAGCGCGACGCACCGCGCATGGGCGCGGCACTCGGTGAACGCTACTCACCGATGACTTTTTATGTGAGTCCCGCCCAGCGCGCGCAATCCACCTTCGTCGGACTGCAGAGTCAGTGGCCCGGGTTACAGATGACCCACGCCACCACCACGGCGGCGCTCTATACCTTTGACTACCGCAAGCTGCTCGAGTGGATCGAGCAACAGAATGACGAGGCACCGGCCTTGGCCCTGATTGGACACAATCCCGGGCTGACCGAGTTGGTTGACTATTTCGCCGGGCGCACCAGCTTTGATTACTTGCCCACCGCGGCCTGGGCTGAAGTCAGTATCGACGTAGAGTCATGGTCTTGGGTCGACCTCGCTCGCGGCTGCGGTGAGCTGGTATACACCTTATTGCCAAGCACTTTGCGGGAGGCGGACTCGTCATGTTGCCAGTGATTTTCGGTTTGTCTGGCACTGTGCTGAGCGCCGACGAGCGTGATTTTTTTAAGGCCGCTGACCCGGCGGGCTTTATTTTGTTTGCGCGCAATGTGGATCATCCGGCGCAGCTACGGGCATTGACTGACGACTTGCGCACGCTGACCGGACGCGACCGGTTGCCCATTCTGATTGATCAGGAGGGGGGGCGAATTGCGCGCTTGACGCCGCCACATTGGCGCAAGTGGCCCTCGGCGGCAGCGCTGGCCGAGGGGACAGACCTGACGCGGGCCATTGCCCGGGTGCACTGTAATTATGAGGCGCTGGGACTGGAACTAGCAGCGATGGGTATTACTGTGACCTGCGCTCCCGTGCTCGACGTGCCCCAGCCCGACGCACATGACATCATCGGCGACCGGGCTTTTGCCACCGATCCCAAGCGGGTGGCGGCGTTGGGTCGCGCGTGTCTCGACGGCTTGCATCTGGCGGGTGTGGAGGGGGTAATCAAGCATATTCCTGGACACGGTCGCGCAACCAGCGACTCCCATGAGAGTCTACCGCGGGTTACTGCTACCCAAGATGCGCTGCAGTGGGATTGCCAGCCCTTCGCCGCATTGGCGGGGGCCAGCATGGCCATGACGGCCCACGTGGTGTACGAGGCCTGGGATCCCGATCATTGCGCCAGCGTGTCGGCCCGTGTGATCCGCGAGCAGATCCGCGCAAACCTCGGCTTTGAGGGCTTACTGATCAGCGATGACTTAGATATGAAAGCGCTGGCGGGGGATATCCCGAGCCGGGCAGAGGCGGTGCTGAAGGCCGGTTGCGATATTGCTCTGAACTGCTGGGGTCGGCTCGCTGACATGCAGGGGATTGCCGAGCGCGTGCCCGCCATGACGGCCGAGGCGGCGCGGCGGCTCGAGACGGCCACTCAGGGGTGTCGCATTGTCACCGATTCTATGGCGCTGACTACGCGCATTGATGCGCTCATCGCCCGCCGCGATGCCCTACAATAGCGGCATGAATGCTTTTCGTGGTGTATCGCGGGTTTTACTACTTGCCATTACGGTGTTGGCTGGATGTGGCGGCATGGGGTCCGGCCAAAATACGGCGGCGAGTTATCCCGCTGCTGACTGGCAGGCCTGCGAAGGCGAGCGACCCAAAGTGTGCACTATGATTTATGACCCGGTCTGTGGTCGGCGCACCGACGGGGCGCTGGATGTTTACGCCTCGCCCTGTAATGCCTGTGCCCACGAGGCAGTGGCTGCCTGGCATCCGGAGCCCTGCGAGGAATAGCATGTCACTCACCAACCGTATTTTGCTGGCCATGGTGGCCGGCATTGCCCTGGGCTCACTCATCGAATGGTGGATGGGCGCCCTCGACGCCACTTCTGATCTGTACCAATTTCTGCAAGAGGGCTTGGTTCTGGGCCTGTTTGATGTGGTGGGCCGCGTCTTTATCGCCTCGTTAAAATTGCTGGTCGTACCGCTGGTCATGGTGTCTCTGGTCTGCGGCATGAGTTCCCTTGGCGCCAGCAGCCGTATGGGCTCGATTGCCGGCAGAACCGTTGCCCTCTACCTTTTTACCACCGGGGTCGCGGTATCCTTTGGGTTAAGTGCGGCATTGCTCATTGGTCCCGGTAAAGGGGTTGAAGCCATGACGGCAGCAGCCTTTGAGCCAAAACCGGCCCCGCCGCTCACCGACACCCTGGTGAATATTTTCCCCAGCAACCCCTTCAAGGCGATGGCAGAAGGGCAAATGCTACAGGTTATTGTCTTTGCACTTTTGGTGGGGTTTGCGCTCACCCGCTCAGGTGAGGCCGGGGAGCGTATCGCCAACTGGTTTCGGGATATGGAAGTCATCGTCATGAAGATGGTGGGGCTTTTGATCGAGTTGGCCCCGTATGGTGTGTTTGCCTTACTGACCAAGCTGTTTGCCACCATGGGCTTTGGCACCATTGTCGATCTCGCCGCTTATTTTTTCACCTTGCTGGGGGTGCTGCTGTTTCATGGTTTGGTGGTGTACACCAGTTTGTTGAAGGTCATAACTGGCCTCAGTCCGCGTATTTTGTTGCAAAAAATGCGCCGCGTATGGGCCTTTGCATTTTCTACCGCATCGTCGGGCGCAACGCTCCCTATTACCTTACGGACCGTCGAAAAGCGTCTCGGTGTGAGCAAGAGTGTGGCGGGGTTCTCGATTCCTCTGGGTGCGACCATCAATATGGACGGCACAGCCATCATGCAGGGCGTGGCCACCGTGTTCATCGCTCAGGTCTATGGCATCGACCTCACCGGTGGTCAGATTGTCATGGTGGTGCTCACCGCCACGCTGGCCTCCATTGGCACTGCTGCGGTGCCTGGCGTCGGTCTCATTACCCTTGCACTCGTTCTGCAACAGGCGGGTTTGCCGGTGGAGGGTGTGGCATTGATTATTGGTGTGGATCGGTTTTTGGATATGGTGCGCACTATGGTGAATGTAACCGGAGACGCCACGGTCGCCACCGTTGTGGCGTACAAGGAAGGCCAGTTGGATCAGGGTGTCTACCTTGATCCAAACGCCGATCATGATGGCGATCGGGAAATGTCAGCTGCAACAGGGTCTGGGACATGAGTGTCAAAGTGCAGGTGGTGCCGGTTACCCCCTACCAACAAAACTGCTCCATCATCCAGTGTCAGGCAACCCAACTTGCTGCGATCGTGGATCCGGGCGGTGACATTGAGCGCATCGAGGCGGCAGTGTCGGCCATGGACGCCACGGTGGAAAAAATTCTGCTGACCCACGGTCACCTGGATCATTGTGCGGCGGCCGATGTGTTGCGACAGAAGTTTTCTGTACCGATGGAAGGTCCGGAGCAGGGGGACAGCTTCTGGATCGATAAGTTGCCCGAGTGGTGTCAGATGGCGGGCTTCCCCCACGCCGACCCCTTTACGCCGGACCGTTGGCTTGAAGATGGCGACACGGTGACTGTTGGCGAGCAGACCCTTGAGGTCATTCACTGCCCCGGCCATACGCCGGGGCATGTGGTGTTTCTGCATCGTGAGACCCAGCTGGCGTGGGTGGGGGACGTGTTATTCGCGGGCTCTATTGGTCGAACGGACTTTCCCAGGGGGAACCACGAGCAGTTGATTCACTCGATCCGCGAGAAGCTCTTTCCGATTGGCGACGACATCCGCTTTGTACCCGGTCATGGCCCCGACTCCACCTTTGGGCAGGAGCGCGCCAGCAATCCCTTCGTGGCCGATAATCGATACGGCTAAATTGCCGCGCCGTTGCTCCTCCACTCCACGGTAAGGGCGTGCTTCAGGGCGTCGTGGGATAGGGCACACCGCCAAAGATCGTCGCCAGCACGTTGATACTGCGCAAGTCAGACCCCGGCACTGTCATTGGGTCGGCGTCGAGTACCACAAAATCCGCGCGTTTACCGGCACGGATCGAACCGATTTCATTTTCGCGACCAATGACCTGTGCCGCCCCCGCAGTGACAGCCGCCAATGCCGACGCTCGCGACAGTCTTTCGGTCTCCAGACCTTTGGCGCCGCTGATGGTCTCGCGCTCACTGGCGGCCCAAACCAGCGTGAGTGGCGATAGCGGCGCCATGGGTGCATCGGAGTGCAGGGTCAAAGGCACCCCGTTGCGCTCAAGTGAACCCAAGCGGGTCATTTGTGCTGCGCGATCGGGCCCCAGCCATTCACCTGAGTAGGCCTCCGAGAGGATGTAGTGGTAGTAGGGATTCACCGAGGCCTGGGCGCCGAGTTTTGCCAGCTGTGCACTTTGTTGTTCGGTGCTGTAGGCCAGATGTTCTACCGTTGAGCGGTGATCGGGACGGGGAAAATCGGTTTGTAGCCCCTCGATCAAAGCGAGGAACCGATCCACCGCCGCATCGCCGTTGGCGTGGGCATGCAGTTGAAAACCCGCCTGCCAGAAGACTTCGCCATACGCACGTAACACAGGTTCCGGCACCATCCACACGCCCTCATGGCCATCGAGATAGCCGGGCGCGCCCATCTGTGCGAGCCCCGAGAAAATCGCACCATCAATCATCAGCTTGAAATGATTCCCCACTGTGACCCGATCATCATTGCGGGTTTGCCACTCGCGAATCTCCGCCAGCGCTTCTTCGGGTGTCTTTTCGCGGACCATAAAATCGACAATCAGGGGTGTCAGAATGAGGCGCACTGGCACGGGATAAGCGCTGGCTGCCGCGCGGACCCCGGCAATTTCCGCGGCGGGGTTTCCATAGATACCCGTGCCCATATCCAGCGCGGTCGTCACACCGGCCTGATGCAGCATCGCCAGAAAATTAAACATGCCGCCGCCAAAGCGCTCGGGAGTGAAGAGGAATCCCAGTTTGGGCACCACCGCTTTCAACCCGTTCTCGTAAAAGTGGCCGCGCGCCCAATCGGCGCCGATCTCCATTTGCGCATCGGCCTCGGTGACCCCCAGCATTTTCCATGCGGCATCATTGCCGACGAGTTCGTGAAAGGAGCGGTGCCAGAGCATGACCGGCTGATCGCCGAACCAGGCGTTGAGATCATCCCGCCAGATCTCTCCGTGCCAAAGCGGGTGATAACCCCAGGTAATAAAGGGCACCGCTTCGTCAGTGTGCCCACGGGCGAGCTCGATCAGCCTGGCGCGGTAGCTCTCCGGTGTGGTCGCGCCGGGGAATTCTCCGGTGGGTAAAGACCAGTCGTCCGGTGCCAGAAACGGAAATTGTGTGAGCACCGCCGGGAGCGCGGGGTGCACATGCGGGTCAATAAACCCTGGCAATAAAACGCGGCTCTCGAACTGGCGATCTACGCTTCCGGCGCGGGCCGTGATCAGCGGCTGCAAGCTCTCCTCGGTACCGACAGCCACGATCTCTCCATCTTGTACGGCCACCGCAGTGGCAACAGGCAAGGCGGGTTCCATGGTGCGAATGACTTTGGCGGTGTAAACCACCAACTCGGCAGAGGCTGCATTTGAGAGGAGGCATGCCAGTGCAATGATGGCCCAGGGCCTACCGGTGTGTCGGCTCATGCGTCCTCCGCTGTGCGTGAAAAGCCTAGCGGATGACTTTAACCCAATCTCCGGTGCGCGGCTCCCCGGTGGGGTAGTAGCCATTAATCAGCCGCAGCTGATTTTCGGCATCGGGCAGTTTCACGCTGCTGGCGAGGGAGGCAAAGGTGGCGCCTCTGGGTGCCTGAATGTAATGCAAGGTGTGGCTGGTGCCAGTGATTTTCTCGCGCCCCGTCAGCGGCCGAAAGCTGTCGATAATAGTGCGGAACTCGGCATCCGCGTCGGCCAATACGGGGGCCTCACCCTGAAAAAGAAACCGGTAGCCATGGTCTATGACAGCGAGGCGCACTGACTGCGCCCCGCTGGATGCGATGGCGGTTGTGCCTCCGAGGCCAAACTGTTCCAGTGCCTCAAGATCGGTCACGTCGCCCTGAGCGCCAGCCAGTAAGTTAGCTTCAGCGTCTTGATCGGGGTCAATTTTGGCAAGCCCAATGGTGAGGGTGCGACTGCCGTCAGCGGAGGTCGCGAGAATTTCGCGGCTCGATTGCCGCACAGTCCAACCCGGCGGATGCGCAAAGGTGAAGTTGAGCTTGTTGTGGTAAAACCGATCGGGCTCGCTCTGCGCCTCGGCGCTGGCCCCATAAACCAGACCCTCGGTTTGCCGACGGTACTCGCCGGGCAACTCGGGGTTGTCGGGCATTTCGTCTATATCCAGTTCGTTGGCCGCCTTGATCACAGTCTGTAACCGCAAATCATTGCGTGGGTGACTGGCATACAAGCCGTGATAAGTGCCCGAGGGCTTGCCGCTGGCTTTGGCTTGAACCCGTCGATATTGCTCCTGATCTTTGAGGACGCCAATGACCGAGAGCATGGAATCAACGTCATAGCCGGTTCGATGCAAATACTCCGCGCCCGCCGAGTCAGCCTCGAGCTCCATATCCCGACCAAAGCCCGAGATGATCTCGGCGCCATACATGCTGGCGGCTTCATACACATCCCCCGACCCGGTGAGAATGTAGGCTGATACGGCTGCCACTTTGGAAGTCACTTGCTGGGTTTGACGACGGGAGTGATGATTTTCTGTGATGTGCCCGATCTCATGGGCGAGTACCCCGGCCAGTTCTGCCTCAGTATCCAGATACGCCAGCAGTCCGCGATTGACGTAGATGAAGCCGCCGGGCATCGCAAAGGCGTTGATGTCTGGCGAATCGAGGAGGGTGAAAGTAAATTCTGGGCGGGTGATACCCGCGTCCCGCAGTAGTCGTTCCCCCACCTGGCGAACATAGGCATCGAGCTCGGGATCATCGTAAATGCCGATATTCTCGATCAGCTTCTGATGCTCCTCGGCGACCTCTTGAGGCATCTCTACAGATTTACCGCCTACCGTGACGGTGGAGGATCCGCTTGCACAGCCAATCAGGCAAAGTAACGCGAGGTGCAGTGCAAAGGTGGAGAGTCTGCGCATGGCCATCGCTCAGTGGTGGGCCGAGAGGTATTCCAGCAACTGATCCCCAAGACTATCGCAGGCGGTGCCCTGCACCGGCGCAATAATCGGAATCGGCACAATGACGGCGGGCATGTAGCTCTGGCCACTGGTAACGGCGCTGACCTTGCCCACCTCAACCTTATCGGTGAAATCCCAGATGGTGGCCTCGTACTCCGACTCCGTGCCCCAGGTGCCAAAGCCAAAACAGCCCGCGACGCCGGGCCCGATACCGCAGCTCATCGACCCCACACTGTCGGTATCTACCGTTTTGCCGTCAATCCAAATCATGTATTCCAGCTTCATCTCGGCAAATCGGTTGGCAACGATGGGCAGGTCGAGCAGGCGATCGATGGTTTGCGGTTGCATGGGCGCGGTGCGCGGCTCAAACCACGGATAGAACTGGTTGATAAATGCGATCTCATTGATCACCTCAATGCTGGGATCGCCGCTATGGATGTGATCGCCAATACACTCGATAAAGTCAAACTCCGTGTCGTAGTCGGGCGCGTGGCGTCGGCCGAGGATCACCACGCTGGACTCTCCGATCCCGGCGACGGGTTCGTTGTATGTCATCTCATCGACGGTGGCACTCACGCAGCCACCCAGCAGCACAGCGCTCAGCAGGGCACTAGCGGGCCTGATGAGGCTCCGCCCGAGGGTAGTCCACATCACGACGTGCCCTCCGCCGTGGTGGCGTCCGCACCACTATCGTCTGCCGTGGTGGTGCCCTGACCCTCCGTCTCCTCAGGCATTCCGGGCCCTTGGTGCTCTTCCTTCATGACGGGCACGGGCGCTTCGAGCGTGTCGGGCGTGGGAATCACGTCAGTGGTTCTGGTGCCACTGGCGATCCCGTCCAGCCATAGGGCGATGTCGGGGGTTGCCCCGAAAGTCGTGATGAAGTGAGCGCCCGCGTCGCGCAATGCAACCACCGCGGCCAGATTGACGGCTTCTTCGTCAGTCTGCAGGAAAGCCGTCGGGGTTTTGCCGTAAGCGGTTATCGGCCATGCGGCGAGGCGTTCGTCAGGATTAACCGTGAGCGCGCCGTCCTCCTGCCGATGGATGGCGCTGATATCGACCAGGCGAAAATCGTATCGCATCCAGATCTCGTAAATCTTGACGTTGGTATGGGTGGGAATGGTGTACTGCAAATCGGAGATAGCGGGGATGATGACGCCATCGATATCCGCGCCCCGGTTCTGCACCGTTTGCCAGTCGCGAATATGAACGACCTCATCGAACATACCGCTGAAGATGTTGTCCCAGAAAGCGACCTGGGCCTCACCGGTTTTGACCAACCAATCGGTCTCGGCGCGCCCCTTGGCCTCATCAAAAAACTCGTGCTCTGCAAACGCTTTTGGGTAAATCACTCCGATAGTCACAGGCAAAGGGTCGAGAAGCGGTGAAGGGAAGTTGCCGTCGACCACCACCTGTCTCGACGCACACCCTGCGCCGAGCAGTGTGAGGCAAAGCAATAGGAGCCATCGCCCCATGGGCGCGCGCTCAAGGCCTGAAGTCGTTGAGACCAACGAAGCTACCCCCATTCCTCAGGGTGAGTTCCCGCATCAGTGTAGCAAACCGCACACCGGTCGCCTGTAACTCTGGCGGGCGGATAAATTGCACCGGAAAACCCACGGCATGAATACGCACCCTGCGTTCACCGCTGGCGGCTTCTGCATTTAATCGGTCCACTGTCTGCACCACTTCTTGAATGGACGCGCCGGTGAATTCATCGCCAAAAACATAGATCGAGATTTTTTTACCCGGGTCGTAAAACGTGCGAACGGCATTGGTAATGCCCTCTACCGGAGAGGAGTTGGAAAACACGTTCCAGTTACGCAAGTTCTGCAGAATCAAGCTGCGCCTGGCGGGGGTGTCCGGTATCCATTCGCCGCGGTAGCGACTGAACAGATAATTGCCCATGTCATTGAGCACCTGAATGCCCTTGACCTCAGGGTAGATATCCAGCGTGGCCTCCATTTCCAGCAGCATGCGCTCCCACGCATAGGAGAACATCGAGCCCGAGGTATCGATGATAAAAATGATGTATTCGCTGTCGACTGGAATGCCGCCGATCAGCTGATTCTTCTTCTCGGCATTGCGGCCGAGCAGGCGCAGTTCCTCCTCGGACAGTTTTTGTCGGGCAATAGCCAATTGCTCGCGGACAATGGCGTTGGCGTTTTGTGAGGTATTGAGGGCGTCGAATTCCGAGCGGGTGCGGGCGAGGGCACCCTGCAAGATGGCGATGCGTGCCTCGTAGTCCGACACTTGCTCGCGTTTCACGGTGAGGTCACGGTTGAGGATGGTGGTCTCACCGCGAATTTCAAACAGTTGCTCGGTCAGGTCGGCCACGGCGGCCTCAGCGTTGACCAGCGCCTGCTCGATCACCTGGGGCTGCACCGTTTTAGTAATCATCAGTAACAAAATCACCGCACCAAAGCCGCAACAGATGACGTCTAGAAAAGACAGGGAGAATTCGGGGGGAGCGCGTCGTTTTCGCATGTCGCGCCTCAGGGCCAATCCGTTGAAGGTGAGAGAAAGCTGCCACTGGAGGCACGGGCCAACTGCCAGAATTCGGAGGCAGCCATCGGGTCTCCCTCCATCGGTAGCAAGATGATGTTCACTGGCACGCCGGAGGGCAGCTTTCTGATGGCCTCGCGAAACAGTTTAAGCCGGTCGTTGCCGCTGACTTTGCTCCCTCGGGGCGAGTTGCTGCCTTGGGTGGGCAGCCCGTCGGTGAGTAGAAAAATATTATCGGGCGGATTCGGCAGCGCTGAGAGCGCGGCGAAGGCATTGTGCAAACTGGTGCCGCCAGCCGGCACTTGCTCGCGCAGTTCGGCACTGATGGTTTCAAGCTTGGCGGTGTCTGCTACCTCAAGCCATTTGTTCTGGGTATCGGCCAATACCGGTTTCGCCTCGGTGTTGAAAGTGAGCACCTGAAACTGCGAATTCACCGGCAGCTGGGCGGTCAGCCAATCCACGGTATCGAGGGTGCGCACCCATTTATCCGCCTGCTTTTGCACATCGGGGTCCATGTTGCGCAGACGGATGACGTTAACGAGCCGGTTGGCGAGCATGCTGGCAGAGGTGTCCACCAGTATGGCGATTCGGCGCCCGCCCAGATTCAGGCCGGTAAGATATTGGCGGTTGCCTTCGCCCACAAATTCTCGTGCGCTGCGACCCGCCTCTGCCTCAGCCGCTTCCTCAAGGAGCCGGATTTTCTCCTCAAGCTGATTGATTTCGGCTTGCAGTTTAGCGATTGCGTCGGTATCGCTGACCCCAGACTCTTCGATTGCGGCGATCAACGCCTCGTATTCATCCAGTTCCTCGGTAATGCGCTTCGCGAGGCCGTCGGCTTCAACAATTTCCAAATCAGCCTCATCGAGGGCATTGCGCAATCTGACGAGTCCGGCCTCGCCCTCGCGAATATCCTCTTCGAGCAGATCCACCTCCGACAGCACCTCCGCATTGACGGTTTGAATCTCGATCTCCAGAGAGTGGTCGATAATCAGAAACACCAGTACAACGGCGCCGAAGCCGCAGGACATAATGTCCAGAAAGCTGAGATTAAAGGTGGAGGCTTGCCGCTTTCGACGGGGCACCGGTCAGGGCTCCACAGTGATAAAGCGCACCTCGACATCACCGACTTGCAGGCGATCATCCGCCGAGAGCGTAACGTCACCGTCAACGATCTGGTCGTTAAATTGCACCTCCGCGCCCGCGGCGACGGAGATCGTATTTGCGCTGGTAATGCTGATGCCGGGAGCAATGACCGTGCCTGGCGTTAAGGCGGAGGCCCGCCCTGCAATCAGGAAGTGAGTGACCGCTGCGGGCCCAGCAGTCGGTGTCGAGGAAGTTGCCGCGTCTCCCTCTGCGGCAATGGTGCAGGCCACACGGCGCTGAAAGATCAGCTCGCCGTCATTTTTGGAGAGTTGCCCTGCGGCGGCGATGACCGCTTCGGGGGAGACTGCCTGTGTGCGCATTGGCTGATGATTGCTGCAGGTCAGCGTCAGGCCCGGTAAAGACGACAGCAAGCTGTCGAAAGCGACCAGCGGAGTATCCGAGGGGATCAGGGGGGCGAGTGCGGCCGAGAAGCGCTGGCCCACCGCGCGCAGGGCATCGGCACTGATGCGTGCGGTGTGCCCTTCTACCACGCAACTCACCTCGCGCTGAGTGGCGAGAGCCTGCAGTAGGGTGGGGATCTGCTCGTACAGCGCTTGCTCGGTGTCTGCGCGCCGCTGTGGATCAAACCGCGTTTGGCTAACAAACTGTTGTCCGATGATCTCGGCGAGATCGTCAATAAGCCCGAGCAATCCAAAGCCCGGTAGCAGTTGGGTATCACCCGCCTCCGCTATGCCATGATCCACGTTAACGGGCGTGACGCTGGCTTGATGCAGGTGCAGCTCAATGTGCACGCAACGTTCGGCAATGCCCGCTGCAATCAGCGCACTGCGATGCACCACCGCCGCGGGTTCGACAGGCAGAGTGCCGACAATACCTAGCAGCAGCGACAGTTGTGCCGGTTCCATGGTGCCCGGAATCACCAGTGCAATATCGTCTGAAGTATCACCGAGAAGCGCTTCGAGATGGGCATGGACCAAATCCGCCGTGTGGCGTGCGGGGCCTAACGCCGGGCTTAATGACTGGGTCGATAGTCGATGCCAGTAACGGTTATTGATTTCTCTGGGCGCGCGGCGAGCCTGTTGCCAGGCGGCATGGCCAAACTGATAACGCCCTTCGTTGAACCAGGCAATGCCCATCAAAAAGGTGTCCTGGCCGTCGCGCCATAAGCGCAGGGCCGCGTCGTTACAGTCGAGTAGCTGCATCAACGATACCCCATCAATTTCTGGGCACCGACAGATGTCGAATCAGGTGCCGGTCGATGTAGCGCTGAGTGCTGAGTACCAGACGTTCCTGCGACAGCTGCAATTGGTGGAGGGCAAACATAATGATGATCGACAGCACCAAGGCCACGAAGGTGCTGTTAAAGGCCACCCCAAGACTGACGGTGACCCCCGAAATATCGCCTTCCACCGCCTTGTAGGCCTGACCCAGGGCGTCGCCAATACCGCGCACGGTACCGATAAACCCGATGGAGGGAATCGCCCAGGAAATATACCGCACCATCGACAGTTCAGAGTCGAGTCGGTCGGCTTCAATATCACACTGCTCGCGCACGGCATCCGAGACTGCCGGAATGCTGCCCGTGGTGGTAAAGCGACTGAGGGCATTGGAGAGTGCGCGGGGTAAAAGGTAGTCCTGCTCTTCCTCGGGAAGTGCCTCGAGGGAGCGCGACTGCTCCCGGGCGTCCCGTGGCAGGATGCTGGTTCCCTCGGGGATCGCAATTAGCTCTCGTCCGAGCATCACACTTTCGGCACGGGTGCGCGCCGCCTTTAGTCCCATTATTGCGAGGGCCCACAAGAGCAGAATAAAGCAGGCTTCCTGCTCGTAGTCTTTGATCACGATCGCCAGTGAGCGGTTGCCAGTGGGGGCCTCACCAGCGGCCTGCATGGCCGCCTGAATCGCCAGCTGGGAGTCGGCGCTGGGGCGAATAAACCCCACATACGCCGCGTGCACCAGAATCACGGCAGTTAGTAACGCAAACACCTGATAGAGGAACTCCGAGGGAATACGTCGCATGGTCAAGGGCTCCTTTTGGGTCAGATATCCACGGGAAAGGATACCGACAGGTCTTCGGATATGGACTCTGTGGGTTCGTAATCGAGGACCGCGCCAGACTCGGTTGGCACAGGCGGTGGCGCAGTCTCAGCGGCCTCATCGGGCTCGTTTTCAGTCTGCACTGCTATCTCTGGCTCTGCAGGAGTGGGCGTATCGGTCTCGTCGGTTGCCTCCTGTGACCAAGCCAGAGCGCAGGCACCGAGATATCCCGCTATTAGCAACCCCGCCAAGCGCCTTTTTGTGGGGATAGCGTTACTCGGCATAGCGCGCAATCCTGAAGCCCAAGTCATCCCGCCCGCGCTCGCCATAATCCCGAAAGGTCAGCCGCAGTTCCGAGAGCCGGCTGAGGGCCCAACTGCCGCCGCGAATCGTGTAGTTGTCCCCGCGCTGCATACCCAGCGGGTCGATCGCCAAATCGGCATTGGCCGAGGGAATTTGATAGCCGTTGTGTACCCATTCGGCAACATTACCACCCATATCGTAGAGTCCGCGATGGTTGGGCGGGAAGCTGCCCACCGGGGCGGAAACCACAAACTGGTCGGTATAGCCATTGAGAATGCGGCCCGTCACCAGCGCCGAGGTGTTATCGGCGACGTTGGTCACCACCTGGGTGGGTGGGAAGTCATCGCCCCAGGCAAAGCGACGGAGTCGCTCACCCTCCACCCGGGTGGCAAAGGCCCACTCGGCCTCGCTCGGGAGGCGGTAACCGGTGCTGCTGGGGTTAAAGCCCACGATCACGCCCTGATTCTCGCGATAAAAGGGTGGCAGGCCTTCGCGCCGGCTCAGCCAGTTACAGAAACTGGCTGCCTGCTGCCAGCTAATGCCCGCTACCGGCTGGTGGTCACGATCCAAAGAGTAGCTTTCTATCGAGCCTGAATCATGGCTCGCCTCAAATTGCCGGAACTGGGCGTTGGTCGTTTCCATCGCTGCCAGGTAGAACGCCCGTTTGAGCGCTACCGGATGTTCCACTTCGTTGGCCCGACGCCCCGGGTCACGGCGCGAGGCGCCCATGGTGAAGGGGTTTTGGGTTTCGGTGGAGGGGTCTACCAACACCAGTGTTTGCCCCAGAGGCGTGGTAATGGTGGGGGTCATCGCCGCTTTCCGCGCCGCCGCCTCGGTGAGCAGTGTCACACTAACTTGCTGGGGCAGGCCCGGCTTGGGGAGCACGCGCGTAGCGTACCCCGCATACCCCGCCAGCTGAACCTCGACACGCTGCTCTACAGCGGGCAGCGACAGGGTCTGACTACCGGAGCCCATGGTTTTGCCATTGATGACCAGTTTGGCTTCTGCCGGCGTAATGGCAAAGCGCACCTCGCCCAATTCTGGCGCCAGCGCGATGGTGCGATTGCTCGTTTGACCACGAGAGAGAGTCACGTTGAGTGTCTGTGGTTGGTAACCCGCGCGGGATATTTTCAGGCTGTGGGGTACGCCCGGACCCAGCGCCAGCGTCAGAGGAGTCAGGCCGGAAAAAGTGCCGTTGACGGTGACGCCCGCACCCGCGGGGGTGCTGGCCAGTGTCAGGGTGGCGTCGGCGGGGGCGAGCGCGATGGCACCGAGATCCTGATCGACTCCGGCCACCACAGAGAGCGACAAGGTTTTTGGCACAAAGCCCGGCGCGCTCAGGGACAGTTCGTGTTCGCCGGAGAGCACTGATACCCCGTCGACCGAAATATCAACTGGTTGCCCATCCACGCTCGCCGCAACCGCCGCCGGGGTAGTGATAAATCGAATTTGCGCCCAGTCGGGCACCAACGCAATGTCGATGCGTTGGTCTTGATTGCGACCCACAACCTCCAGACGTCCTTGCCAGGGCTGATAGCGGTCGAGCGCGGCACTGAGCGCATAAGAACCCGCTTCCAGTAAGAGTGGTTCAGTCGGTGTGACGCCCAGGGGCAAGTCGTCCAATGAGAGCAATGCACCCCTTGGCACGGTGGTGATTTCGACGCGTCCGGGGAGCGGCGCGAGGCGGATATCCAGCTGTTGTGTCGCCGCCTCTGTCACCCTAATGGTCTGTTGATAAGGATGGTACCCCTCGGCCGTAATGGTTAAATCGTAGTCGCCGGCGCGGACTAGCAATCTGTCTCCAAAGGACCAGTGCAATCCGCCGAGAGTTATCGTGGCCTCGCCTTCTGCTTCAATGTTGAGCGAGAGAGAACGGGCGGTGAACAGAAAAAAGAGCAGTGCGGCGATCAGGATGGCGGCAACGCCCAATGCAATCTGCGCCGCCGACACGGGCGACCGTTTAACGGCTGCCTCACTCAGGGGTTCAAAAGTGGCTGCAGTCAGAGGGCTTTCACTACCATCGGGTTTAGGGGGTGAAAAGCGCTGTGCGGCGAGTTTATTGTCGGGATCCGTCATGCCAGCAACTCAAATGGGTTCTAAGCAGCGCACCGAGACGGCGTTACCCTGACCCGGGCGCACGTCAAAGGTCACGCGGACATCCCGGAAACCGTCGCGGATCCCGACAGCGGTATAGGTTCCTGGCCGCAGAGAGAGCGATTGCTCTGCCAAGGTACCGAGGCGTCTTACCCGCAGTAGTGTGATGTCGGTTGCGCCATCGGAGGTGATTGACACCGTGACCGGGGTTTTCGCGTAAGCGATGGTCTCCTGCGCGGTAGCGATTTGGGACTGCAGGCGGGGACCTGGATTGGCAATGGCGACCGCCTCGGCAAGTGTCGCTTCCGCATCGGCCAGAATGCGCCGATCCACTAACCGCTCTCGCTCCTCAGGAATATTTGCCAGTCGGTCATCGAGATCGGCGCGTGGTCCCGCTCGCTCGATCCCCTCGTTTGCGAACAACATCAGGCGGTCGATCTTCAAGGCCTCTTCGTAGTGTGTCACGGCCTTTTCCCAGCGCTCCTCGGACTCGGCTTGAGTGCCCTGCTCACGCAGCGCGATAAGGGTGGCCTGGGTGCGGGCTTGTTCCAGCTCGATGAGGGCGGCCGCGGGCTCCGGCGCGGCAGGCAGGAGTTTCGCTGCGGTCCTGAAGGCGGCCTCTGCGCCGACAAATTCCTGGCGGTTGAGCGCGGCATAACCCGCTGTCATTGCCTCGGTGAATTGCGCTTGGGTAAGCGCTGAGCGCAGGTCGGTCAAGCGTTGCCGAGCCCGTTGATGCAGAGGGTCGGCCTTTGTGGCTTCTTTGGCGGCGGCGACGGCGGCACTGAGATCCCCGGCCGCTTCTGCCTCGCCGGCGCTCGCAAGCGCCGCAATGACCTCGGGTAGGGTGGCAATGCGTGCCTCAAGGCTAACGAGGCGGCTATCGGCGGGTGCCATTTCCTGAAGCGCGTTGAAGCGCCCTTGGGCGCCCAGCAGTTCACCGCGTTCAATTTCGGTGACCACCGTTGCGTAAAGCCCTTCAATGCGCTCGGGCAAACTGGACTCCAATGCGAGTAACTCATCGAGCGCCTTTTGATAATCCGCGGTTGCGGCGCTGAAATCGCGTTCCCGATACGCCGCATCTCCCCTGCTTGCGGCCCCCAGCGCCTCACTATAATTCGGCTCACCCCAGGTGGGTGCGCCGCGCTCCGAGAGAGACTCCTGCAAAGTCAGTAGCGCCTGCAACACCTCTTGAGCCTCACGGCGCAGTGCACCTGCCTGTGCCTCGGCGAAGGGGCTGCGACCGTTACCGGTCTCTGCATCCGTAGTTGGCGCGGTGGTCGCCACCGGGGGTTGGGACGAGCCGGCGGTGTCTCCCGCTGTGTCTATGACCGCAGGGTCCTTGGGTGTGACCAGCCCTGGCAGCACGATAAAAACGAAAAGCAGCAAAACGATAGAGAGCGCCAGACCGATGAGGACCCAACGCGGTTGCCCGCCTGGGGTTTCGTCTGCTGCGATCGTCTGGGAGGCGGTCGGCGCGGGTTCGAAGGCGGTGGCGGAAAGGGGTTGGTCTTTTTGGTCGGTCACGAGTCCTGCGGCTCAGGGTCGAGCGTAGGGGGTGTTTCTGGAGAACCAGAAGGCTCCAGCGCCGCGACTTCGGCGGCGTAAATATCCGCTAACAGTTCGCGCCACTGATCGTACTGATCCTCTACGTTCCCGGAAAGTTGCACGGTGCGGTCTTCGAGCTCAATGACCCGGGGCGTGACTTCGGCATCAAGGGACTGGCCCAGTTCTTCCAGCGCCAGAGAGTGAATCTTCGATTCAGCACGTTTTTCAAGGCCGCTTTTCAGTAGTGCGCCACCGCCAATCACACCGACGGCACCGGCGCTGCGCGTGGTCCTGCTTCCTGAGGTTTGCGCCACGATCCCCGCGATAATCGCAGCACCACCCGCGATCATCTCCCGCTGTGCTTCTGACTCCAGCTCTCGCAGGGCGACAGTCTCTTCATAGCTGGCTTTGCGCCATTCCTGATAAGGCTCGTACATTTCCTCGGAGAATCCCGTGTAGTGGCCCTGCAGGGTGTCGACAAAGACATAGTGCCGCTGGCGCAGACCTCGAATGCGATTGAGCATGGGATCGTCCTCGGCAGGAAGTCGGCGCAGCGAGATCTGTCCCTGCTCATCTTCCTGTAGATAGTCTGCAAAAGCGCCGTTGGCAAAGTCGCGCGCAAATCGCATCTCGGCGACCTGCCGAATCTCGGTGCGATCCTCTGCGGGAACTTCATTGAATATCTGTAGCATATCGTTGGCGATCATCCGGTAGACCGCGAGGAAGGGGTCCTGTTTAACCCGCGTGCCCTGCTCGTAGGCATAGCGACTGGTGACCCCCGTGTAGCGCTTGTCGAGCCAAACGGTACCGCGGGCATCGCTTACAGCAATCTTGAGTTCCAGCGCTTCGCCATCGGAGCGCAGAATAGTGCCGTTGACCAGCACATCAGAGAATTGCCGATCATCCGGTACCACTCGGACGGCGCCCCAGCCCCCTTGCTCGGTGAGGACTTGAGTGAGTTCCGCCGCCATGAAGGTAGCCTCGGCGCGACGGACCTCGGGGTACACCAGCGCCTCGTCTTCAACCGCACTGATACCCGGGTCAAGAATGACCACACCCACGTCCAAAAGCTCTGCCTCCGGTGTGAGTGTTTCGGGCGCATCAAGAGCAGGCACCTGAGTCGATTTTACGGTCTCTGATACACACCCGGTCAGGAGTGCGAGGCCAACGGTCAGGGTCAGGACGAGCCGGATCATGACTCGGGCACCTCGAGGCCTTTGTACTTGCGGTATTCGTTCCAGAGCTTCTCACGCACGTCGGGGTCGGCCTCGCGCATGGCGGCTTCACGCAATTGTCGTGCCACCACATCGTCGTCATTACCGTCGGGGATATCACCAGGCGGCGGGTATTTTGCGCCATCGGGTGGCGGTGCACCGCTGCGCCCGCCGATGCCGCCCCCTACTGAGCCTGCGCCAGCGCTTGCCATTCCGCCACCGAAATCGGGCGCCTCGTTCTCATCGGCCTCACCGTCTCCTGTTGAGGGCTCGTTTTGCTGTGCCGCGGCCCGCTCCCGCGCCGCCTCTCGCTGACGTTGCTCTTCATCATAAATAATGCCGTCAAAGTCCCGGGTGCTCTCTTCAAGCTGCCGATCAAGAATGGCGACCCGCTCTGCCGCGGTCAGCGGGCCGTCGGCGCCCATCTCAGATTCCATACCACCGGCGGCGCGGGTACCCGGGCTATTTTGCTCGCCTCCACCCTCGTTGGCGCCGCCAGGGTTATCACCCGTCTCGCTGCCTGTTCCCGCGTTTGCACCGCTTCCTTGGGCGACCTCGGTGCCTTCCCCTGAACCATCACTACCCGCCGCGCCGTTTTCTGTGCCTTCGCCTTGTCCGTCAGCGCCATAATCCTCGTCGAATGTAGGTAGGGTATCGACCATGGTGGGCAAATCTGCGCCGCCTGCCATGTCGCCAAATCCGGGGTCACCGCCACTCCCCGACGCGCCATCGCCTGTGTCACCGACTGACCCCGTTCCGGATGCATCTGTGCCGTCGGCTCCACCACTTTGGCCTGCCCCGGAGGTGCCAGCAGAACCGGCACCGGGCATGCCGCCTGAGGTGCCCGCGCCGCCGGTGCCCGCGCTGCTACCCCCCGAGCTACCAGTGGAGCCGGCGCTGCCACTGGAGCCGCCGGCACTTGAGCTGCTTGACCCTGCGCTGCCGCCACCGCCACTGGAACTGCTTGAGCTTGAGCTGCTACTGGAGCTAGAACCGCTGGCGCCTCCAGAACTGGGAGACGATGCACCGGAACTCGAGGGCGAGGAAGGGGGGGTGGGTACCGAGGGTGTGGTGGGTGTGCTCGCCGAGGGGCACCCTGCCAACAGCAGCAACACCCCTACTAACCCCATTGCCAGCAGAGGTCGATACAGAGCGAGTTCAAAAAGAGATGCGCGTTTCATTGCGGTTGCAGTGCCATACCTTGGGTGCTGGGTGACGCCAGATCAAAAGACCACACAATCATATCAGTCTCCACAGGTTCACCCGCTTCATAGCGCGGCCTGAAACGGGTTCGCCGAATTTTTCTCAACAGTCGCTCCACCGAGGCATCATTTTTGTCGGTTTCAAGCTGAGGCGTATTGCTGGCATCGGCATCAGATTCGTCTTCCGTTGTTGGTGAGACCTCACTGACCCGCAGTCGTTCCAAATCCGTGACTTTTCCCGCATCGTTGACCCGAAACTGCACCACGATGGGGCCGGCATCGTCTCTGGTGAAGGGGGGTAAGGGCCGAAGATTGTCGATGTCGGGCAGAGGCGTAGACACCTCAAACAGGGCCGCGCGCATCACCGGATCATCCACGGGCTCAGGTTCGGGCGGCGTCACATCGGCCTGTTCTGCCTCGTCGTTCTCCCCATCGGGGTCCTTGGCATCACCGTCTTCGGTAGACGCGACGGTTTGATTTGCCTCGTCCGCCGCCGGTTCTGTGTCGTCAGTCTCGGTGGCAGCCAGCGTACCGGTTGTGTCATCGGTGTCGAGCTGGGGTGCTGGTTCTGGTGTGATTCTCTGCCAGGCCTGCTCGTAATAATCGAAGGCAGTGGAACGGCGTCCCATCCACCACGCCCAATCACCTAACCTGGCCAGATCCCGGGCCTGCTCGCCGGCGCTGGAGCCGTTGATCCGCTTTACTGCATAAATATTAGTCAGCACCGCTTCACCCCGGCGGTAAACACCCCCTAACGCTGTGCCCTGTCGATAACTGCCTTTATCGAATGCGCTGCCGCCAGTGTTATTCCGTTGCAGTGCCGCAAAGTGATACTGCAGGCGTAGCATCCCCTCCAGTGGTGCCACCAGTTCCAGAGACTGCTCCCCAAACAAATTACCGCTCTGGTTGTAAGCAAGCCGGTAGTACTCCCAGCTTCTGGCGAGATGTTCCGGATGGGTTTCCAATTCGCCCAGGCGGAGCTCCCATGCCTGTTCGGCCCAGGCTCCCTGATCTAAAAATGCGGCAATCGATGCGGGGGTGCCTTCAAGCGCCTCGGATTCCACCCGCGCGAGATAACGCTGCCGCTCATCGACCTCATCAAAACGCCCCATCGCGGTGAGGCTCCGAATTTCTGCGCGCAACAGAGGTATTTGGTCTGCGGCGTAAAGGCCCGACTGCACACGGCTGACATGCACGCCGCGCTTGAGTACGGCCTCGGCCTCCTCGTGTCGGTTGAGGGCTTGCAGGTTGAGCCCGAGCCCCAGAAGCTGTTCGGTGAGCCCCGGCGCAAATGCGCCTGCGCTGGCTTCCATTGACTGAATGTAACTGCGGTACACGCCCAGCGCGCTGGGCTCCGGTGGGGGTGGCGGCGGGCGTTTGGCCTCCAACGGTGCCGCCATATCGATTACGATGGGCGCTGCCTCAGCGGGCGCGGGGTCGGCGTCTTGGGCGGCAAAAGTCGATCGAGAGACCCCCAAGCCAGTCAGGGCCAGTAAGAGCAGTCCTTGCTGTATCAACAATCGACGCGTGGGGGCCAAGATCCCTCTCCGGCGCGTAATACGGCCAGTCAGTATAGAGCGATGTGGCAAAAAAAAGCAGTTAAGTGGTAGCGGTCGATTTCATCGCGCCTGAGCGGATATCGGACAAACATCCCGGAAGCAGGTAGAGGAGCAGTATGGGTCAGTTTTTAACGCACACCGCGGTCTCGCCGCTGAATGAGTCGCGATGGCGGGGGAAGGTTCATCGAGGCTGGCGCATCGGCTCGGTCGCTAACGGCGGCTATGTGCTGGCGCTGGTGGGCCGCACGTTTTCTGAAGCCCTGAATCAGCCCGACCCGCTGAGCATCAATGCGTTTTATTTAGCGCCGGTGGCATTGGGGGAGGTCGATGTCGCCGTGGAGTCCCTGTCGGAGACCCGCAGCACCCACTTTGCCAGTGCTGACCTCCGGCAGGAGGGTGAGCTCAAGCTCCGCGCCACCGCGGCCTACACCGACCTCGACAAGCTCAAAGGTCCCGACTGGACCAGCGTCACACCACCCGATGTGCCAAGCATGGAGGAGGCAGATGCCCCGGCAATGTCACATTTGGAGATACATCAAAGCATCGACATGCGCATGGTGCAGGGCGCGGAGGTGTTCACCGAGGGCAAGACCACCGGCACCGGTGAGTTCATTGCCTGGCTGGCACACAAAGACGGTGCCTTGCCCGGGCCGATTGATCTCCTGATGTTTGCCGACATGATGCCGCCCCCCATCTTCACGCTCTACGGCGCCTATGGCTGGGTGCCCACGGTGGAGCTCACCGTGCAGGTGCGGCGCAAGCCCGCGGCGGGCCCGCTACTTGCGCGACACACCACGCGCCAAGTGACGCGCGGCGTGGCAGAGACCGATACCGAGATCTGGGATGTGAAGGGCGATCTGGTTGCTATGGCCCGCCAGACCTACAAGGTGCGGATGCCTAAGGCCGACTGATGCGCTCAGTCAGGGCAGCAATGCCAGTTCAATTACCTGATCGATCAGGTTGATCCAATCGGTCTCGTCTTTTTTGCTGTGGGGTTCCACGTCTAGGAGCACCCGCCCGATCGTGCAGGACTGCACGAAGAGGGCGGCCGTATGGGCGGGGAAGTCAGAGCGGACGTAGCCGTTGTCTTGCGCCGCGCGAAACTCGTCGGCGAGTCGCTCAGTCATCTCAGCCTGAACTGCCGCCACCCGCTCCAACAACGCCGGCCGGCTCGCAGCCATGGCTAGTAACTTGACCCTGAGCATCCGTCTGGTTGACCGGTCAGCGCTTTGGGTGGCGCGGGTGATGGCAGTCATCGCCTGCCTGAAATCACCCTTTTGTTGGGCTTGGGTCGTAAGTTATTTTGCAGTGCAAAGCGTGGTCGGCGCGTCTCGTAAGTAAAGCTTACTCGGTAGCCACGTGCCCGCCGGGTCTGCGCATATCCGCAAAGCCCTGCATCCATCCCTCGTCAATCATGAGCGAGTTGGAGCGCCCGATAGTGCGACGCGTCGTGGTGAGGTTATGTCCCCATTCCTCTAGCAGTCGCTGTGTGTCGGCGCTAATACCGGGTTCAACCAGCGTGCGATCAGGCATCCACTGATTGTGCACACGGGGTGCGGCGACTGCCGTGGCGATGTTCATGTCGAACACCATGGCATTCAGCAGTGTTTGCAGTACGGTGGTGATAATGAGTGAGCCGCCGGGGCTCCCCGCAGCCAGCCACGGCTGGCCGCCCTTGAATACCAGTGTCGGGGTCATGGAGGAGAGGGGTCGTCTGCCCGGCGCAATGGTGTTGGCCTCGCCCTGCACCAAGCCATAGGCATTGGCGGCGCCGGCTTTGGCGGCGAAGTCGTCCATCTCATTGTTGAGCAGAATGCCGGTGCCGGGCACGACGATGTGCGAACCAAAGCTGAAATTTAGCGTGTAGGTATTGGCCACCACATTGCCCTCCGCATCCGCCACCGAGTAGTGAGTGGTATCCGGGCTTTCGCTGGGTACAGGGTTCCCAGGCCCAATCTCTTCGGCCGATTTGGCGCGCTCGGCGTCAATCAGCTTGCGGCGTTCCGCAGCATAGTCCTTGCTGATCAGTGCCTCGGTGGGAATCACGGTCTGGTCGGGGTCACCCATGTACCGGCTGCGGTCGGCATAGGCGAGCTTCATGCTCTCAATCACCCGGTGCAGGTAGG
>JAYNYK010000075.1:0-10756 GCA_038102985.1 Halieaceae bacterium | reverse complement strand
AGCGCGCCTTATCCCCCAGACAGTGCCTCACAATCTGCCTCGGTGACATCATAGATCTCAGCCTGTGATGTAGGCAAACCCTCATAACACACGCGGACATAACGCAACTTGCTCAGCGGGTCGGTGTACTCACTGCCCCGGCGAGCGTAAAGGTCGAATCGGATGACGCTGTCGCTGATGCCACTCTGCAGTATCAGCAGCAAGCCGGTTTGGCCTGAACCCGTGGCCTCTCCCACCGAGACGGCGTAACCGTCCTGATCAGACAAGTCACAGTTATCGATGGCGATACCCTCTGCGGGGATAATTGAGCCATCACCTTCCGTGGCCGTAATAAACTCGGTGTCGTAGGGGGACAGCGTAGCGGTGATACCGCATCGGGGCACTTCAAGATCGTAGCTGTCCCCTGTGATCGCACTTTGGGCCACCTTGAGATAATCCAAGTTCTCGATCAATGAAGAGCGGTAGACGCCTGACAGGTCGAGGTCGGGAGAGACGTAGGCCTCCCCCGCGACCGCAAAATCAACGTCAAAGGTGTCCCCAGACTCCTCGTAGGAATAGGTCAGGCCCAATGCTCCGGTTTCTTTGTAAGTCACGACAAGGTTAGTCACCGTGCTCACTTGTAACTGCCCATCGACAAGCTCTTTGCACTGACCCGACCCCGAAGCCTCATCGCCGCTGACCACCACATCGGCGACGCAGAGCAAATTGACGAATTCCGTCTCATCGGTGGCCTGGGCGTGCCAGAAAAGCGTGCCAGAGCGGGTCAACACATAGTTATTCTCATCCGTCTCGGTCACCAGGCTCCGACCCATCGTCAGCGAGAACTCACTGTCGGCGCCTCCCCCATAACGACCCCCAAAATTGGCATCAATGTACAGTGAGATTTCATCCTCTGCCGAGGCGGTACCCGCCGATGCACTCACTTTCACAACGTAAGTCCCGGGCAGTAAAGCCTCTCCAGAAATCGTTTTGGCGTCGGCGTCATGGGTGAGTTCGACCGGCCCGTCATAGGTGACCGTGGCATCTGCGGCACTGTCGCCACTGAGGGTATAGCTCAAAGAGACACCCTCATCGGCCCGATATTTGGTCTGCCCACTCAACTCAATCAACAGCTGGTTGGTCGGTGTATCGCCGTCCGCACCTGAGCCCGAACCCGAACTGCTGCTCCCCGAACCGATACCGCAGCCGATTATCAGGCTGCTGACACACAGTGGTAGCAGCCAGCGCAAAACGCGCCCTATGGGCGCCATGCTTTTAAATGCGGCGGGAGCCGACACTATTCCTCTTCCAGACACACGTAGCTCTGGAGCATCACCATCTCTTTATCCCGGCGATACTTTGACGAATCCATAAACCAAATCACGAGGTACTTATAGGTTTTGTACTCCAAGCACAGTTGCACGCCCATCGCCTCGTAATCGAGCCCCGACTGCACATCGGGTGACGGCCAGATCACCAGCGCGTTGTCGCTGATGTGCGCATCATCAATCGTCGAGACCGATTTAACACGTTCCAAAAAGGCTTTTTGTGCTTTGGTTTCGGCAAACGCCGTGACAGCAAAAAGGCTCAACGCCACGCCAAAAAAGCACCGTGCACCACGTGATCGAAAACCCACCTTCATCCCGCTTTCCCCTTGACTGTAATTTCAATGCGGCGATTCTGGGCCCGACCCGCCGCGGTATCGTTTGACGCAATGGGCACGGTATCGGCGTAACCCGTCACCGTAACGGCCCCCGGCGCAATAAACCCTTCTCCCACCAAATAATCCGCCACTGATGCAGAGCGCGCGGCAGAGAGATCCCAATTCGATTGAAAACGCTCGCTGAAGGCAACAGGTACATTGTCGGTGTGGCCCGCCACCGTCACCTCACCCGGACTCTCGGCCAAGGCCTCGCCTACGCTCGACAAGACCGTGTAGAAGCTGCTGCGCAAGTCTGCGCTGCCGCTGACAAACGCGCCCTGATCCGCCAGTGAAATCTTCACCTCATCGTTGATGCGCTCAACGTTCACCTGGCCGTTGGCGATTTCTGTCGTCAGTCGGCTGCGAATTTGCTCGTACTCACTCTGGGCAATGTCCTCGCCCTCCGTGCTCTCAGCGCCAGCCGCACTATCGAAAGACTCCGATTGGGTTGAGGGTGAACGAAGCACCTGCACTTCCGATACCACCTCGGCCTGCGCCTGAGCCACCTTGGCGAAGAGCGCCACGGTGTCCTCGTCTAGGCGCTGTCCCGAGTCCAGTCCTGCGTCACCTTGGTTTTCGCCATCCTTTTGATTGGGGGTCATGACAACGCTGATCTTGCCGTCTGTCTCGGTGACCTCGACCTGACCTCGGGTAATTTCTTGCTGCAGCGCGCTGCGCACTTTTTCGAGATCCGTCGAATTGGGCGTATCGGAGGGCTTGTTGGTGATTTTCAACTCGGGATCGGGGGGCTGTTCCTCATCGGTGGTCTGCTCACTGATTGTTTTGAGGGCAGTGGGCTCCACCTTGGCCTGCATAAATTGATTGGCAATGATGTTATCGGCGGTTGGGGGTTCCACCACCGGCACTACGCGCTGCACGCCCATGCTGTCGTTCATGGAACCGCTCACTTCCTTGAACTTCGGCACATTCATCGCTGCAAAAGACAACAGCAATACGAAAAAGGCCATGAGTAGCGTGGCCATATCGGCGAAAGTCGCCATCCAGGCCGGCGCTCCGCCACCGGGACACTTGGGACACTCTACCGGCGGCAATTCCTCAGGCGGTTCCTGGGGCGGTAACGGCTCTTCCGGCTCTGCAGGCTCAGCAGCCGCAGGCGCCTCGGCAGCTTCAGCCTCCTCGGCCTCCGCAGCCTCGACCGCCTCGCCCTCGACGCGCTCGTCTTCTGTGTTGTCGTCTTCAGCCACGACTCACGCTCTCCACACGGCTCAGTTGTCGTCCACGATCACTTCAATGCGGCGATTGCGGGCGCGCCCGGTGGCCGTATCGTTGCTATCGAGTGGACGGGTGTCGGCAAACCCGGCGATTTGCACATTGCCACCTTCTAAATTGGTTGAGTTCAACAAGAAATCAGCGATGGACGCCGCGCGGGCGGCTGACAAGTCCCAGTTGGATTTAAAGCGCTCGCTGAAGGCAACCGGTACATTATCGGTGTGCCCCTCGACCATCACGCTGCCCGGATATTTGGCGAGGCTGTTACCGAGGCGCGTCAAGGTGGGCGTAAACGCCTGCCGCAAATCGGAAGAACCCGACGTGAAGCTACCCTGGCTGGCGAGCCGGACAATGATCTTGTCACCGTCTTTTTCGACCTCCGCCAAACCCGCTGCGATCTCCTCTGATAGATCCGCGCGCAAGCGATCGTACTTTGACATGCCGGAGCTATCGCCACTGCGGGACTGGCGCCGGGTCGCGTTGGCGCCCGTCTGATTACCTTGTGCCTGATCGGCGAGGTGAACCCCCACTTTGGAGCTGAGCTCGGCCGAAACCTCGGCCACCTTGGCGACAGCATCGAGGGTTTCCTGGGCTACCTGTCCTCCCTTGCCCTCACCCTCGGTGCCGGTTTGACCCCCGGCAGCGGCAGGTTCCAGCAAGGTGACTTTGATCTCACCATTCTCGATGCGGACATCCGCCATGCCCTTGTTCAACTCTTCTTCCAGCGCCTCCTGTACCTGCTGGAAATCACTGTCGAGAGGATCATCGTATTCGCCCTCTTCGGTTTTCTTTTCAATAAAATCCCCGCGCACAAAGTCCGATTGCTGCTCTTTCACGTCCATGACCGAGCGCTCGGCGACTGCAGGGGTGAAGTTTTCAACCATAATGCTGCGGGCCATGGGAATCGTGACCTTGGGCACGATTTTTTCGATACCGAATGCCTGTTTTAGCGAGCCGGCAACCTGCTTGAACTTGGGCACCTCAGTCTCTGCGAAACTGAGTAGCAACACAAAGAAGGCCATCAACAGCGTTGCCATATCGGCAAAGGTCGCCATCCAGGCGGGCGCGCCGCCACCTGCGCATTTCGGGCAGTCTTCTTTCGGTTCTTCGGGGGGTGGCGGGCCGGGCGGCGGCAGATCCGCATCCACCGTTTCTTCCTCTGGGTTTTCTGCCTCGGCGTCACCGTCAGCAGCTTGACCGTCAGCCTCCTCGGCTGAGGGGGCGTCACTGGCTTCGGTGTCAGCAGATTCCGCGGTTACCGTCTCGTTTTCTGTCTCCGCAGCCTGTTCAGCTAACGGCTCGTCCGCCGCTACCTCGGTTTCGGCCTGATCGCCAGGCTCAGCTGCGGCGGGATCCTCGTCCGGTTCAGGGGGCGTATCTTCTGCGACCGTGGCAACCTCCTCGGCTACCTCGCCCTCATCAAGCTCTCGCGGGGGTGCGTCGGCGGTGTCCGCCGGCTCAGCGATACCATCCCCCTCGGCCGCGGCGTCGGCGGCGTCCGGCTTGATATCGTCTTCGTCAGCCATGGCGCGTTATCTCAGAGAAGATAATGAGCCGAGGTCATGCGGCTGCGATCTTTTCGCGACTCTTGGGTGAGACAAACGACGCAAGCATGTCACCCAGCACTCGGGGATTACCGCCCTCCTGCATGAACAGTACGCCCTCAATAATCAACTCATTGTTGGCGGACTCCAGCGCTGAAGCATTCTCCAGCTTCTGTGCAATGGGCAGACAAATCACGTTGGCCAAAATCGCGCCGTACATCGTTGTTAACAATGCCACCGCCATCGCCGGGCCGATCGCTTTCGGGTCCGACATATTACCCAGCATGATTACCAGACCCGCGAGGGTGCCGATCATGCCCATCGCCGGCGCGATCTCGCCCCAGGCGCTGAATATCTTCGCGCCCATCTCATGTCGCAGCTTCATCATGTCGTTATCGCGATTGAGCGAGCTCTTGATAATTTCACCATCGGTGCCATCCACCAGCATCGATACCGCCTTGGCCATAAAGGGGTTACTTATATCCTGACCTTCGAGGGCAATCATGCCGTCTTTGCGCGCAATGTTCGCCAGCTCAACGATCTGGGTGATCAGCTCGACCGGGTCATCGATTTTTCGGGAAAAGGCTTTGCCCATTACGCCCATAGCGCCGAGGAACTCACCCAAAGAGCATCTCGCCATGACCACTGCGATGGAACCCGCCACCACAATCAGTAGCGAGGCCGTATCGACGAAGGCCGGCGCATTTTCGGAAATGGCCATGAAAATGAGGCCAAAGGCCGCCAGCAAGCCGACAATTGTTGCAATATCCATGAACCGCTCCTCGAGTCATCCATCAGGCGATCAGTGCCTGCCACTAATATAGCAACACCCTTCACCCACTTCCTAGGGCACTAATTGCCCAAACGCGCACAAGGTCGGGGCATTGATCCAAACCCATCGGAAACCGGCGTTTTCTCAGTAAATATCGGCTTTTTCCATGGAATCTTGACCCTCGAAAAGCCCGGCGCACCGCCTTTTGCTTTGCGGCAGGGGCGGCGTTTTCGGACTCAATCGGCCTCGGCCTCGTGCACCCGCACCGTAAGTGGCAGCTGCGCATAAAAGCGCCTTTTACTGGCGAATACTGGCCAAAGTCGGTGCAAAAGTGGCTGGCGCTGAAAAAGCGCTTGGGGTAGGTTGTAGTCACTGTGGCGTTCGCTGCCTCTGGTCGATTTTTCTCCACTCCCAGAGCGAGCGAGGGCTTTTAGGGTAGGCAAGAGATGAAGGGGGCGCGCTTATGCAAAACACGCCAAGCCGATGGTTAACCCGGTGGCTGCTCCCGGTGTTCGCGCCGCTAATGCTCTTTGCCTGCAGCGATCAACGCAACCAACCGGAATGTGGCGATGTGATCAAGAGCCGCTTGGACAAACACGATTACGAAATTTTTGATGGCGGGATGGCACTGCATAAACCGACCGGACTCACGGTTACCCAGTGCGCGGTAGGCCAGCGAATGAGCAACTACCGGTGCCGCGGCGCGTCTTTAAAAATGACGTGGGACGAGGCCATGGCCTACGCCGAGGAAGTCCGCGAAAAAACCGGTGAGCCCTGGCGCCTGCCCGAAAAAGATGAAATTCCCGACTTTCTTGAAAGTGACTGCATTAACCCTGCCGTGAACCCCTATGTGTTCCCCGACCTTGAGGTGGCTAACTTTTGGACCGCCTCAAAAGGGTTACATCAGGACAAGTTCCGGTGCTCCATTTACACCTATCAGGGCCGGGTATTTTGCCGACAAGCCCGGGATATTCCCCAGCCCTTTCTGCTGGTTAAAGACGGCTGACCCCCCCAAAAAAAAGAACCACAGCGCCGCGGCACGGGGGCAATTGAAAAGCTCGCCGGCAATTATTGCGCGTGATGTGCAGCCGGCTTGGGAGCAAAGCGCCTGCATTCGGCGCCATCAGCCCGGAGCACCTCGAGACACGGCAATTGCTTCGATTTAAAACCGATAACCGAGCAGGCATAGGGGAACGACTTGTGGTGGGTGATCTGAAAGTAGCGACACCGCCAGCAGTTGGGTTTGTTACTCACGCGGCGCCTCGGTCGATCGCGAGGCTGCCTCACCCTCAGACCCATTGATCTGTTCCGCAATTTCGTCAAAACGTGCCTTGGCATCGACCAGGGCCTGCTCCCGTTTTTTGGGCAGGTAATATTCCTGATAAGCACGGTACGCCACAATCGCAATCAAAGCGGCCAAACAACCCCAGGACAGCAAGTCGATAAGCTCGACACGGGCGAACCAAGGCACAGAATTCAGGCCGTCATCCATCGTGCTGGCGGCTACCAAGGCGAGTAGTGGGACTGCGAACAGCAGGTAAGTTCGGATGATCTTGCATACGGCGCAGTCGGTTCCACTCACTGGTTATCGCCCTCTTTCTCACCCTCCAGGGTGTTGCGCGCACTTTCACAGGAGCTCAGCAGTTTTCTAGCGGCGATGCCGATTGACTCATAGTAGTCCGCCGACAATCTGAGATTCTCCTCAAGGCTCTGCACGGAGCCAATCGCTGCAGTCAGTGCTAGTGACTGTCTGGAAGTGTAGTAGCGAAGTACCGGGCACTCCTCGTCGAAGATCAGTTTCAGGCGCTGCTCCAACAAGTCGATTGCGGTCATATCTTTATTGCCCGACGCAATTGAGTTGAGACAATGATTCTGAATTTCATCGCTAATTCTCGCCGCGTGATCCAGTCGCGCCTCAGTATCGTTCAGCGCCTCTACAACCTTCTGACACCGTCCTTCTGGAACAAGCGATTTTGTGCGGACGTCAACGTGGTACCGCTTGCCTGAATCCTCTAGCACCAGCGGGTGCTGGGAAAACGGGATGTGTTCCCAGCCCTCCAAAAAAGCACCTGAGGCAGTAGCGTTAATTAAGGTTGCCTGCTCTTTGAAGGTTTGTGCCACATTCTGAAACTCTCCGATAAAAGAGAAGTAGTTAGGCAAAGTCGGCAACATATCGCCCTTGATGCCCTTGCAGGTCAGGTGGGTCGCTTCTTCTTTATTAGGGGCGGCGTCAGTGTCGGTTTCGCCCACATACAAACCACCACCAATGCTTAAATCCTGGCCCAACAAGGTGACAGACTTGGCGCCCATCGCCAAAACCATAATGGCCGAGAGCGACGACACGGAGGTACCGATGAAAAGCGGCGTCTGATCTCCGTGAAGTGCAGCCGAGAGACTGGTCCCACGAAAACCCGGTTCTGCATAGGCAAAGTGCGTTGCAAAATCTGCCTCGTAAAACGCCGGGTGACACCCCTCGTTCAAAATAAGACCCACATCGGAGATGTGTTCATGTTTGGGAATAGCATCGCTGTGGTTCTGCGGGTCCTGCCAAATAGCCAGATCTGGCCGAATTCCGACATCAAAGAGCGCTCCCAATGCCTTCATGGTGGCAATAACGAGAAAGCGATCGTGCACCTCTGTCAGCAGCTCCAGATCACTTGCCAGCGAAGGACCCGGCGAAACAATTAGCACATCGGCATCTTCAAATTGATCCTTTAGCGCCATGACCGAAGGCAAACTGGCGAGCTTTGGCATCAGGGTGAGCCACTGCTCCGCCGTCATCTGCGGCAACCACTGCGTGGTAGCACCACCGATCACACACGTTCCGATCGATTTAGCCACGATATGGAAGTGTTTCTCATCATCGGCGCCATAGTTCATTGCGATAAGCGCCACTCTTGGTAATGAGTATCGGCTGAGTATCGGCTCCAACGCCTTTACTTCGATTTGCTCCCCCGCACTCACAAAAATGGTGTCTGGATCGCTCAATTCCGATATGTCGGGATCGGGCAGATTTGTCATCCAAATGAATTTTGCTTGACCCCGAAGGCGCAAGGCCTCGCGCAGCGGCTGACCATCTTCGTCAGTCAGTACCACCACGTCGGTAGTAAAATCCCAAATACCCGGCAGGGCGTCATCCACATAGAGTTGGTAGCCCTGAATCGACTGTCGGAGCTCTTCCAGAGAAAAAGAGGCCCTCGCTTCAGTAATCCACTGATGCAGAAATTGGAGCCTTTCATTCACGGCGGTTGCTACTTGGAGGTACGTCTGCAGGAGCTCGGGGTGTTCCTGCACATTGGGCGCTTGCGGCGAACCCGGGTCCTTACCCTGATTCTGAGAATGCGCCAGCACCGATCGGTAGTAGCGAATTCGATCCAGCTTCACTCTCGATGCGTCGATGTCCCCGGCTTTCGCCAGCTCCACCGCCTCATTACACTCTCGCAGCAACGGTTCAAGGGTAGCGGTATACATTCATACTCTCGACATCGGCTGGTTCGCACCTATTCACATAACCAAGCCTACACTGAAATCCGTTATTTCGCTCTGTTCAGCACCACCGCGGCTCAATCTAGCCCTGTGGTTAAAGTACGTCGCCCATCTGCAACCCGCTACTGCTCGACTCACCGCCAAAAGAGACGAACTGACGAGCGATTTCCGTGTCGCTCAACTCGCATCTTGCTGTCATTCTTTGACGATATCGGTTGGTTTGTTCGATACTGCGATGGTCAGTCGCTAATGTCATGCCAGTAATAATAATCGCGTTAAGGGTAAGATTTACCGGCATCCTTGACCCCGCAAACTGGAATCTCTATGGGTTCGTCGTTTTTCGAAGAGTACTTTCAGACCATCAGCGATCGCCTCAACGATACTGACTCATCGGCTTTGCTGGAGGGCGTGACCCTGATCGAGGGTGCCCGTGAGGCAGGCGGGCAAATCATCCTTGCCGGCAACGGGGGGAGCGCAGCGATGGCGAGCCACGTCACCGTTGACTTGCTCAAGTGCGCCGCTGTGCGCGCCATCAATTTTAACGAGGCCGATCTCATCACCTGCTTCGCGAACGACTACGGATACGCCCATTGGGTAGAAGAAGCAATGCGCGCTTACGGTTCGGCATCTGACCTTGCAATCCTGATCAGCAGCAGCGGGCAATCGGAAAATATGCTGAACGCCGCACGAGAAGCGAAGCGACAAGGCATGCAGGTCATGACGCTGACCGGTTTTAATGCTGACAACCCGCTTCGGTCGATGGGCGATTTGAATCTGTGGGTGAACTCCTCTCACTACAACACGGTCGAGATGACCCATCATACCTGGCTACTCTCGATGGTCGATTACGTTGCAGGGCACACTGAAAAGCCCAGCTAAGAAGGGCGATCGGTCAGCGATTCTGCTTGCTGCAGGGCTGGGAACCCGTCTTTCTCCTCTCTCGGATAAGTGGCCCAAATGCCTGATGCCGGTGCATGGCAGGGCCCTTTTGGAGTATTGGTTAACCGCCCTTAGTGCTGCTGGCATCTCCCAGTCCACAGTCAACCTTCATCATTTGAAAGACGAAGTTCATCACTTCCTGAACCGTCCGGCGCTTTCGCATCGGGTCAGCTTGTTTTTTGAGGATGCTTTGCTTGGCACGGCGGGGTCGGTGCGAGCCATTACAAAAAATCGGACGAGCGGCACGATTCTGGTCATCCACGCTGACAACTGGTCTCACTGCGATCTCGCCGCGTTGCTGGCGCATCACGCGCAGGCGGCTTCGCGTGGCATGCTCATGACTATGATGACCTTCGACACTGACAAGCCAGAACAGTGCGGCATTGTTGAAACGGACTCAGAGGGCACGCTTCAGGCCTTTTATGAGAAACACAGTCACCCACCGGGTCATCGCGCCAATGCAGCGGTATACGTACTAGAGCCTGCGGTGATTGACTGGGTACACGCCAACCCCGAGGTCACTGACTTCAGTACTGAAGTGATTCCGGAGTTTATCGGGCGCATCGCCTGTTGGCATCATGAGGGGGTTCACCGGGATATTGGGACGCCAGAGGCGCTCATCGCCGCCCAGGGCGACCCGCGACATCCGCAGAATCTTGACTTAAGAGATTCATGGCAACGGGACTTTGAAAAGCATCGCATTCATCAGATGATTGAAGACTACGCCGCGGTGGCAGCGGAGGCTCTGCTCCGAACATGAAATTCCTGATTATCGGCAGTAATTCTTTTAGCGGCGCCAGCTTTGTGCGTCATCTGCTTCGCGCGGGGCATGACGTTATTGGCATCAGTCGTTCGGCCGAGCCCAATGCTGCCTATCTTCCCTATCGGTGGGATACGGCTGGTCAAAGTGCCTTTGAGTTTCATCAGATGGATCTCAACAGTGACCTGCACCTCATTTGCGACCTCCTCAACGATTGCAGGCCCGAGTGTGTGGTGAACTTCGCCGCGCAGGGGATGGTGGGCGAGAGCTGGCTAACCCCCGAGGATTGGTACCAAACGAATGTGGTGGCACAGGTAAAATTGCACGATCAGCTGCGCCGCATG
>JAYNYK010000012.1:9313-46180 GCA_038102985.1 Halieaceae bacterium | reverse complement strand
TTTTATGGAATGGACCCCTCGGGGTTTTTGAACGCGACGCCTTTGCTGAGGGCACCCGGGTCCTTGCAGAGGCGATCGCTGACAGCGAGGCTTTTTCCCTTGCCGGCGGCGGTGATACCTTGGCAGCGATCGATCAATTTGGCATTGCCGACAGCGTGTCGTACATCTCCACGGGCGGCGGTGCTTTCCTGGAGTACGTTGAGGGGAGAACGCTGCCGGCGGTGGCTGTGTTGGCAGAGCGTGGGGCCGATTGAAGCGTAAGTCGATTGGATGCGACGGTTAAGCGCGGCAATCGATAAGCGCATACAATCAAGGGAATTGTGAGCAGACGCGAGAACCAATAACCAAAAGAGGCGTATCGGCATGGCGTTAATTAGTTTGAGGCAATTACTGGACCACGCGGCAGAGCAGGGCTACGGCGTGCCGGCGTTTAATGTCAATAACCTTGAGCAGACCCGAGCCATTATGGAGGCGGCGGACAAGGCAGATGCGCCGGTCATCATGCAGGCGAGCGCGGGAGCCCGAAAATACGCAGGAGCGCCCTTTCTCCGCGCGTTGATGGAAGCGGCCATGACCGAGTTCCCTCATATCCCGGTGGTGGTGCATCAGGATCACGGGACATCCGCAGCCGTGTGCCAACGATCGATTCAGCTGGGCTTCAGTTCGGTCATGATGGACGGCTCTTTGGGAGAGGACGGTAAAACGCCCATGGATTACGACTATAACGCGGGGGTTACGCGCCACGTTGTAGAGATGGCACATGCCTGCGGTGTTTCGGTGGAGGGGGAAATTGGCTGTCTTGGTTCGTTGGAAACCGGTGAAGCAGGAGAGGAAGATGGTATCGGTGCGGCGGGCAAATTGAGTCATGACCAGTTGCTGACCGACCCCGAAGAAGCCGCGCAGTTCGTGGCTGATACCGGCGTCGATGCGCTGGCTATTGCCTGTGGTACCAGTCATGGCGCCTATAAATTTACTCGCCCACCCACCGGCGATATTTTAGCCATGGATCGTATTAAGGCCATACACGCCCGCATCCCGGGCACGCATTTGGTCATGCATGGTTCGTCAGCGGTACCCCAGGATTGGCTGGCGATTATTAATGAGTTTGGTGGTGAAATTCCCGAGACCTACGGCGTGCCGGTAGAGCAGGTGGTCGAGGGCATCAAACATGGGGTCAGAAAAGTGAATATCGATACTGATCTGCGCTTGGCCTCCACCGGTGCAATCCGGCGCTTTCTTGCCGAGCACCCGGCGGAGTTTGACCCTCGCAAATATTTCACTGCCAGCCTCGATGCGATGAAGGCCATTTGTATTGACAGTTACGAAGCATTTGGCACGGCGGGCAATGCGTCAAAGATTCAGCCGCTGTCTCTTGCGGCAATGCAGTCCCGCTACGCGGCCTGATAGTCAACGCCGCCCCATAGCGCGGGCATTTTGCCAACCACTGATCGTGTGTTGGTGCCTCTAAAGCCTTATGATCAGCAGCTTTTCGGCGGCGCGGTCAGGTTATGTCACAGGCCTACATTAAAAGGATATTAAATGCTCGCGTGTACGACGTTGCACGGGAGACACCGCTGGATGTGGCGCCGTTACTGTCGGCACGGCTTGGCAACCCCGTTTTTTTGAAGCGCGAAGACTTGCAGCCGGTCTTTTCTTTCAAGTGTCGCGGCGCCTATAACAAGATGAGTCGTCTTGGTGCCGAGGCCCGTCGGGCCGGCGTTGTCGCCGCGTCAGCCGGCAACCATGCCCAGGGGGTCGCGTTAGCTGCGCAGACCTTGGGCATCAAGGCAAAGATTGTGATGCCGGTGACAACCCCGGCAATCAAGGTGGATGCGGTCCGAGCCCGCGGTGCAACGGTCGTGCTGCATGGTGATTCCTTTGACGAGGCGGCGCTGCGGGCGCAGGTGCTGGTGAAGCAGGAGGGTATGACCTTTATTCACCCCTTCGATGATCCCGATGTGATCGCCGGTCAAGCCACCGTTGCCATGGAGTTAGTGCGACAGGCGCCCAATCCGCTGGACTTTGTATTCATTTGCTGCGGCGGCGGAGGCTTACTTGCAGGGATGGCGGCGTATTTGCGTTACGTTTGGCCACATACCCACATTGTTGGTGTTGAGCCCGAGGACGCCGCTTGTGTCCGTGCTGCACTGGATCGAGGACGGCGCGTCACTTTGCGAGAAGTGGGTTTATTTGCCGATGGATGTGCGGTGGCACAGGTGGGAAAAGAGCCATTTCGATTGATCAGGGAATATGTAGACGACGTTATCACGGTGACTACTGACGAGATCTGCGCTGCGGTCAAAGACATTTTTGATGATACCCGTGCCATCGCCGAGCCCGCGGGTGCGTTGGCAGTCGCGGGCATGAAAAAATTCGTCGAAGGACGAAAATTCACAGATCGCGCGATGGCGGCCACGATCAGTGGTGCCAATACGAATTTTGATCGTCTGCGTTATATCTCGGAGCGCACGGAGATAGGGGAGCGCCGTGAAGCTGTGTTTAGCGTGACGATTCCCGAGCGCGCGGGTGCCTTTCGCGCTTTTTGTAGCGCGATCGGCAAACGCAATATCACCGAGTTTAATTATCGTTATGAAAGTGCGGCGCGAGCGCGTGTTTTTGTGGGCTTGACGATGAGCCCCGGTGGCGAGGGCGTGGCTGAATTGCAGCGGACGCTGCAAAAAAAGGGTTATCAGGTCCTCGATATGACCGATAACGAGACTGCAAAGCTACATTTGCGCCATCTCATTGGCGGTCGACTCTCCAGCGGCATTCAGGAGGAGATGGTATTTCGTGTGGAGTTCCCGGAACGTCCGGGTAGCTTGCTACATTTTTTGAATGCGCTGGGCAACGAATTCAGTATCACGCTCTTTCATTACCGAAATCATGGTGCTGCCTACGGTCGCATCTTGGTCGGCATGCAGGTGCCACCGGGCAAGCGCGCTGCACTGCGCAGCACGCTGAGCCGCCTCGGCTATCGCTTTTGGGAGGAGACTGATAACCCCGCTTACCGCGAGTATCTGGGTCGATCCGCGACTTGACAGCGACGCGCGATCAAGGGAGCCTTGGGCGCAATCGTTGCGGAAACGCAAGAAAAGTCCGCAGGCCGTTAAGATAAATAACAAAACGGACGTATGCGGGATGGGCCAGACTGGCTTGGGGGGCCGGTGTGATGCGTAGAAAACGACCTGATCTTATTTGGGTGCTGACAGCAGTGGTGGTTTTGCTGACGTTGGGTCTGCAATTGGGCGAGCCGCACAAACCCTCCCTCTCTCCGCAGCAAGCGGGCATCATGGTGCAGTGACGGGCGCCCGATCGCGCGCCGGGTAACCCCGCCTTCTAACGCTTGGGTCGCCCAGAGCCCCATAGGGTTGTAATGCGTTGCGGGCTAGCGTAGGGGGCTGAATAACTCCAGCCGAGACCCACTCAGAAATCCGTCCAACCGTTGGTCGTGTTGCTCTGTTTCCCAGCGATCAATCCGTTGCAGGGAAAATCCCACCCCCAATCTGAACCCCTGCGCTTCGCTGAATATTCGGTCGTAATAACCACCGCCGTAGCCGAGTCGAACACCGTTGTCTCCGCAGGCCAGCAGGGGGGTTATGAAAAGATCTATTTGGGAGAGAGCGATCAAGGGGCTCCCGGGGATCGGCTGTTTTATCCCCCCGATCGTCCCCTCCTCAAGCGGGTCGCCACTGCGCCACTGATGGAACTGTAACCCTGCCGCCGTGACACGGGGGTAAACGAGGGTGGCGCCGCGCGACGCGGCATCCCGGGTCAGACCCTCGGGATTAAACTCTGATTGATAGGGCATATAGCTAGCAATAACAGCGGCTTTCCGCCATGCGGGCCACCGGCGCAGCAATATCAAGGATTGGGCTTCTGCCGTTTTGCGCTGCGCCACGGAAAGTGCATTCCTGAATTGGCGCAGCCGTTTTCGAATGGAAGTTTTTTCAGCAGCCACGATGACCTGGCGGAATAGCCAACGACGTTTCCCACCCCGCGGCCCTCGCGTGGGGAGACTTTTTTAACTGCTTTGTCCAAACTCGCGTCTCTGCGGATGGCGACAGGGTGTCACTGCAATAGGTGAGTGAATGAGGAGTGGCCCGTGGCACCGCTGACGAATAAGCCCTTGAACCCTGCGGCTCAAGGTGGTGACCACCTCGCGGCTTCAGGCTTCCCGGTTCAGGCCAGGCTTGCTCAACCACCGCGTAGGTACTCTCCGGGTACTGCATTATCGGCTCGAGGACAAATCGTCTGGCAAATACTTCAGGCCATGTGAAGTATAACGAATTCCCGTCGCTAGTTAATCTCGAGCTGCCGCAGCTGATACAGCACCTCATCCAGCTGACTGTTCAGCGCTGAGAGCCTTTGTTGGTCTTCACTGGTCTCTGCGGTGCTACCCCCGCCCTTTAGTGCCAGTAGCTCGTGACTGATGTTCAGCGCGGCCATAATAGCCACGCGCTCCAATCCAATCACCTTGCCGGTAGATCGTATGTCGCGCATGTGCTGGTCCAGATAGCGAGCAGCGCCTGCCAGCGCGGCCTCTTCGTCAGGCGGACAAGCGACTTGATATTCCTTATCGAGAATATCAACGCTGACGGTGTTGGGCCGATTCATACGCTGCCATCCAAAGAGCGAAGACGGGCAAGCGAATTTTCAACATGCTCGCTGGCCTGACGCTGCCTCTCCAGCAATTCTCGCCGTTCTCGTTGTAACTCGGCTGCTCGGAGTTTGAGCGCGCGGTTTTCTCTGTTCAACTCCCGGCTCAGCTCGATAAGGTCATTGACTTTTTTTTCCAGCGCCTGAATCAGGTTGTCGGCCACGGACGTTACACTGCGTAAGATGCGAGACGGCACTATAATGCGCGTCGTTTCCTCGGGTCAACGTGCTCGGTGGCAGGCAGCGTGGCATAGAGAATCCCAGAGAGGGTCGGGGTAATCCTGCGGGTCAATACCCCGGGTTCTGCGCCCTACGGATATTTGCTAATAGAGGAGTACCCATCGGTGTTATTGGATACCTTGGGCGCGTTTGAAGAGATGCCCTCGTGGGAAGAAGCGGCAGATGCACTTTTTCATGCCGGACACACATTGAACCCCTCTACCCTGCATGGTGCGATGGTAGGGCTATTGGGTGCGGGTTTCAGTCCGCACAGTGAGCACCATTTTTCCGCCACGGTTGCGGCCCTTGAGAAAGCGCTTGCAGTAGATCTAACGGGAGAATTGGTAGATTTTATCTCCCGACTCAGCCTCGCCACACTCTCGTCCATTGTGGATGCAGACTATACATTTCTGCCGTTGCTGCCTCCCGATGATGAGGTGATGGAGGATCGCCTCACGTCAATTTCGGAGTGGACTGCAGGATTTTTGTCGGGCTTTACCCAGGGCATCACTATCAGAGAGGCAACGAGTGAGCCGATTCCGACATTGACTGCCGAGGCGCTCAAGGATATGGCAGCGATTGCCCAGGTCGACACCGCCGAGGGGAATTCGGAGGATGCTGACCGGCAGCTCGAAGACATCATCGAATACATTCGTTTCGCCGCAATTAATATTGTGGGCGACGCTCAGTCAGCACAGGAAGCTAACAGTGAAGATCTCTAAAGCGGAATTTACGCGACGACGTAAGAAGCTCATGGACATGATGGACAGGCACAGCATCGCGATTGTGCCTGGCGCTCGGGAGGTCACCCGGAGTCGAGATACCGAGTACCCCTTCCGGCAGAATAGTGATCTGTTTTACCTCACGGGTTTCGAGGAGCCCGATGCCGTGCTCGTGCTCATACCCGGTCGTAGGCAGGGACAGGTAATTCTGTTTTGCCGTGAGCGGGACCCTGAGATGGAGCTGTGGAATGGTTATCGAGCTGGCCCAGAGGGAGCAGTGGCCTACCTCGGAGTGGATGATGCTTTTCCGATAGATGATCTCGATGAAATTCTTCCGGGCCTGATCGAGGGAACACAACGCATCTACTACTCCATGGGTCATGACGATGTGTTTGATCAGCGCGTCATGGGCTGGGTCAACCAGATACGCAGGCTTGTCAGGACGGGCGCTGCGCCCCCTGCCGACTTTACGGATCTCGCTTTTTTGCTCCACGAGCAACGGCTCATCAAGTCCACGGCCGAAATTCGGGTCATGCGTCGCGCGGGCGAAATCAGTGCCGAGGCGCACTCCCGTGCCATGCGAGAGTGTCAGCCGGGGCGTTACGAATATCACCTTGAGGCGTCCATTCAGCATACCTTTGCCGAGCATGGAGCGCGCTTTCCCGCTTACAGTTCCATTGTGGGTTCGGGCGCCAACGCCTGCATCCTGCACTACACCGAGAACAATGCGCGCTTGCGTTCTGGCGACCTTGTACTGATCGATGCGGGCTGTGAATTTCAGGGTTACGCGGCAGATATCACCCGCACGTTTCCAGTGAATGGCCAGTTCACGGCTGAGCAGCGCGCTATTTACGATCTGGTGCTCGAGGCGCAGCAGGCAGCCATCGCCAAGGTGAAGCCGGGTAATACCTGGAACCAGCCTCATGATGCGACGGTCAGGGTCATTACCCGGGGCTTGATCAAGCTGGGGGTCCTCAAGGGCAAGGAGCGCGACCTCATCAAGGCAGGGGCCTTTCGCGACTTTTACATGCACAGAGCGGGCCATTGGCTGGGACTCGATGTGCATGATGTGGGTGATTACCGAATCGCTGGTCGTTGGCGTCAGTTGCAGTCTGGGATGGTGCTGACGATCGAGCCCGGCATATACATCGCGCCCGACAATACGCGAGTCGCCAAACGCTGGCGGGGGATTGGCGTGCGCATCGAGGATGACGTCGTGGTCACAGATACGGGCTGTGATGTGTTGACCGCAGGCGTGCCTAAACGCGCTGACGAGATCGAAGCGTTGATGGCCGCTACGGCATGACGGCGTCCCCGCGCATTATTGTACTCGGTGGAGGTTTGGCGGGCCTCGCATTCGCAGTGGCCATCGCAAAAGAGAGCAAGACGTTATCCCGTGGCGCTCCCAGCGTCACCCTGCTCGAGGCGCAGGCCTTTAAGGCCGGCACCCCCAATGTGCTCGATACTCGCGCGTCGGCCCTTAATTTGCATTCAGCTGCGCTACTGGAGGATTGGGGCATTTGGTCAGACTTGGCGCCTGATTGCGGTGTGATTCGCGATATTCACGTATCTCATCGCGGGCACTTTGGTAGTACGCTGATGCAATCTGAGGATCTGGATACCGACGCCCTGGGGTTTGTCGCGGAAAACCATCACCTGGGCCGGTGTTTGTTGGAGCGAGCAAAGGCATTGGGTGTGGAGGTTCGTGCACCAGAGAGGTGCACTGCGTTGCTCACTGGTGGGGGTCGACCGGCGCTCCAAACCGAGGATTCAGAAGTGCTGGACGCAGACCTCATTCTGCTGGCTTCCGGCGTCACACCAGATTGGTTTGATGCCCTCGGTATCACTTGTCAGCAACGTCCCACTGGAACCCACGCACTGGTTTTCAACGCCACTTTTCCGGGTCGGCAAGCGGGGTGCGCTTTCGAGCGGTTTACACAGCACGGTCCTCTGGCCGTTTTACCCCTGCTATCAGTCGGCCGTCACGAGCAGCGATACAACGTGGTGTGGTCTGTCTCCGACGACGTGGTCGAGGCCCTTGGTTACGCGAGCGATAAGCAGTTCTGCGCAGAGTTCCAAAAGGCGTTTGGTTGGCGGCTTGGCGCGGTGGCCTCGGTAGGTAAGCGGAGTCAATGGCCGCTGGTGCGTAATCTGGCCACTGAACAGTTGCGCGCCGGATTTTTGCTGGTGGGCAATGCGGCCCACACCTTGCACCCGGTTGCCGGGCAGGGCCTGAATCTCTCCTTGAGAGAGGCAGACCTTCTGGCCAAAACACTCGTCACTGCAGTGGAGGGGGGGCAGCCCCTGGCCCATGCGGGAAGTCTCCGCGGTTATCTGAAACAAGTGATGGCCGAACAAACGTGGGTCACTCGCAGCACTGACTTGCTGGCGACGCTGTTTAATCCGCGAGGTTTATTGCTCGATGGCCCGCGCAATGCATCGCTAGCATTGCTTGATCTGGTACCCAGCGCACGGGCGCAGATTGCGCGCGCGGGAACGGGGTATCGTCATGCCTGACCGCGGCCGGGTCGACAGCGCTGGCATACTGATTATTGGCGCGGGCATCGCCGGCTTGTCACTGGCCACCGCCCTCGGGCGTCAGGGTTTCAATGTGACGGTTATCGACGGGGCCAGCTGTCCCACAGCGCCAGAATCCGGCACTGGCCTCGCTGATTGGGATCTTCGGGTCAGTGCCTTAACACCCGCCTCAATCCGTTTTCTGTCAGAAATTGGCGCATGGAAAGGAGCATTAGCTCATCGTGCCGCGCCCTATGGATCCATGCGAGTGTGGGACGCGAACGGCCGTGGACGTATCGGTTTTAATGCGGGTGAAGTGGACGCGCCAAGCCTCGGCCATATTGTCGAGAATCGGGAGGTCGTACAGGCACTGGTGCAGTGTGCCCATGCCATACCAGGGGTAGAGATAGTTTGGGAGGAAGCACTGGAGACCCTGTCGCCGGCCGCACCGGGCTGGTTGATGACGGGTTCGAGCGGCCGACAACTCGAGGCGGCACTGGCAATAGGTGCCGATGGCGCGCGCTCAAGAGCGCGACAACTGCTGGGTATGCCCACGCGGGAGTGGAGCTATGACCAAACGGCGATTGTCGCCACGGTGGGTTTGGCCTCAGAGCACGCGGCGACGTGTTGGCAGGTTTTCCTCGAGTCGGGTCCCCTCGCACTACTGCCATTGGCGGATCCCCTCAAAGTTGCCATTGTCTGGTCTTTGAATAACGCGACACATAGCCAGATTGCAGATTTATCAGATGCTGCATTTGTCGAAGCCCTCAATCGCGCTGTCGGCCCCTCTGCCCCCATGGTAGCGGCCGTGGGGCCCCGCGCCAGCTTCCCGCTGTCGCAGCGCCACGCGGTGGACTACTGTGACGAGAGTTTTGCGCTTATTGCCGACGCTGCCCACAGTATTCATCCGTTAGCGGGTCAGGGGATAAACCTGGGGCTGACCGATGTCGCCGTGCTGGCAGAGGAGTTGCTGGCTGCGCGAGAGGGAGGGCTGGGGCTCTCAAGCTCGGTGCCACTGAGGCGCTATCAGCGGCGTCGGAAAACAGAAAACTTGGCAATGATGGCGGCGATGGAGGGTTTCAAGCGCGGTTTCGGCACCCTGAACCCCCTTGCTGTGGTCGGCAGGAATCTGGGACTCGATCTGGTCGATCGGCAAGGCTGGATTAAGCGCTGGTTTATGCGTCATGCTATCAGCTGAGTGCGTCGCTACTGGGTGAGCGACAGGTTTGTTATCAGCAGGAAGCCATCATGAGTTTGCATCCCGAGGGTTTGTTTTACGCCGAGACCCACGAGTGGGCGCGACAAGAAGACGATGGATCCGTCACGGTGGGTATTACCGACCATGCGCAGCAAGCTTTGGGCGACGTGGTCTATGTGGAGTTGCCGCCCGCGGGCACGGCCGTGCTTGCGGGGGCTCAAACCGGTATTGTGGAGTCCGTCAAAGCGGCGTCTGACATTTTTGCACCCCTGGCCGGCACGGTCATCGCTATCAATGATGCGCTGGCCGATGCCCCCGAACAAATTAATAAAGACCCCTACCAAAAAGGCTGGTTTTATCGGCTGATGCCCGACGATCTGCAGCAATTGGATGGGCTCATGAGCGCGACGGCTTACCAGGCGTCCCAGGCGTCCCAAGACTGAGACCCTTGCGCCGCTTAATTGCGCAAAGAGAGGATCGGCCAGCCGCTGGCCTCAGCGTGTTGCTGCAGCGATGGATCTGGATCTACGGCAACGGGATGCCCCACGGCACTGAGTAGCGGTAGGTCATTGTGTGAGTCGGAGTAAAACCAGGTGTCCGCCAGATCGGGCAATGGATCTCCCGCCCCTAGCCAGCCTGCGCGCCATTGCTCAAGGTGAATCACCTTGCCCTCCTGAAAACAGGGCAGTCCCTCTGGATCTCCCGTGTAATGGTCGTCATTCATGCCCACGCCGCTGCACAGCCAATGCTCGAAACCAAGCCGCGACGCGACGGGGTCTGCTACCACCGCGTGGGTGGCGGTCATCAACAGAAGAATATCCCCCGCGATACGATGCTGATTCAACAACTCAAAGGCTTTATCCAAAAGCATGGGTTCAATGCATTCGCAGATAAACTGGCGCTGCAGCTCTCGGACTTCATCCCGGCGCTTGCCCCGCAGTGGTGCCAACACAAAACTGAGATAGGCGCGCATATCCAGGGCGCCGGCTTGATAGTCGGCATAGAATTGATCGTTCCTGAGCCGATAGTCGTGGCCGGATACCCACTGCTTCTCGCAAAGGAACTCCCCCCAACGGTGGTCGGAATCCCCCGCTAACAGCGTGTTGTCCAGATCGAATATCACCAGTGACATAGTCAGTGATCGCTTTTCCTAAATAAACATTGCCGCTTGAGTGCCGCCAGCGGGGATGTGTGGAAGAATACGGAACGGGAGCTTGCGCCAAAAAGAGGCGCTACTCAATCATCAGATTAAGGTTTGCCATTTTGGATCCACAACCGGATAACGACCGCGTGATCGACAATGAGGGATTTAGACCCAATGTCGGCATCGTCATTTGTAATCATGATGACCAGGTGCTCTGGGGACGCAGGATTAATGGCAGGGACTCCTGGCAGTTTCCCCAGGGTGGGGTGCATCGCGACGAAAGTCCTGAGCAGGCAATGTATCGGGAGCTGGAAGAAGAAGTGGGACTGTTGTCCGGGGCGGTGACCGTGTTGGGTCGCACGTCGGGATGGTTGCGATACCGACTGCCAAAGAGGTACGTCCGAAAGACGGAATCGCCTGTTTGTATTGGCCAGAAGCAGGTCTGGTTTCTGCTTCGCCTGGTAGCGCCTGAGAGTGAAATTCGCCTTGATGCCCATGAGGACCCGGAGTTCGACCACTGGCGCTGGGTCAGTTTTTGGTATCCGGTGACAGCAGTGGTTGATTTTAAACAGGAGGTCTATCGACAAGCGCTCACGCAACTGGCCGCTCGCCTGTCTCCGCCACGGAAAGCCGCCAGAAAGCGCAGGCGGAGGCGATAATGCTCGAGACGCTGCGGCGGCTGACGCAGGCTGTCAATGACGCAGATTCTCTGGATGAGGCGCTGGTATTGATCGTCGCGCAGGTCAGGGCGGCGATGAGCACAGATGTTTGCACGGTCTATCTGCACGACAAGCAAAGTCAGAAACTGATATTCCGCGCCACCGAGGGTCTCAACCTGAATAAGGTGGGTCAGTTCGGTCTTTCCTTCGACGAGGGCCTGGTGGGTTGGGTGGCAACCCGTGAAGAGCCGCTGAATCTCGAGGACGCCAGCGCGCATCCCCAGTTTCAGCTGGTCGAGGGGCTGGGTGAGGAGTCATTCAGCGCTTTCTTGGGGGCACCGATTGTGCATCAGCGCGACCTGTTGGGGGTGCTGGTGGTGCAGCAGGGTCAGAGACGGCGCTTCTCTGAAGAAGAGGAAGCCTTCCTGATCACCGTGTCAGCCCAGCTCGCCGGTTTAATTGCCCACGCGGAGTTAGCAGGCGCAATCGGCCAAGCCACTTCACGTGAATCGCAGCCAGAGGGCGTCTCAGGTAGTGCCGCCCGCCTGTCGGGGGTGGCTGCCTGCTCCGGGATTGGCATCGGCGTCGCCGCTTGGGTATCTCCCCATGCCGACCTGCAGACGGTGCCCTCTCGTCGGGCAACAGACCGTCGCGCGGAGCTGGCGGCATTCCGTCAGGCTCTGGCGGCAGTGCGGGCGGACATCCAGCAGGTGGCCGAAAACCTGAAGGACGAGTTGGGCCCGGAGGATAACGCACTGTTTGGTGTATATCTCAGCATTCTCGATGACTCCACCTTGGGTGGTGAAGTCGCGGCACTGATCAAGACGGGTGAGTGGGCGCAGGGCGCACTGAGTCAGGTGATGTTGAGCCATATCCGGCATTTCGAGCGGATGGAGCACTCCTATTTGCGAGAGCGGGCAGTGGACGTGCGGGATTTGGGCACTCGGGTATTGGGCTACTTGCAGGACGCGTCTCGCCAGCAAATTGATTATCCCGCCCAGACCATTCTGGTTGCAGAAGAATTGACTGCATCGACGCTGGGTGAAATCCCCCGGGATCGACTAGCGGGCATTGTTTCTATGCGCGGAAGCGCCAATAGCCATACCGCTATCTTGGCACGGGCTATGGGTATTCCAGCTGTAGTGGGTGTTGAGGATTTGCCGTTAAAGCAAATGCCTGATCAAACACTGGTGGTCGACGGTTATAACGGCCGTATTTACGTCAACCCACATGCTGACTTACTCACCCGGTTTGAGGCGCTCCTGGCCGAGGATCAGGCATTGTCCGCTGAGCTTGCGCCCCTTGCCGACTCGCCCGCGGCGACGATGGACGGTGTCGCGATTCCACTGTGGGTCAATACGGGCGTGGCTGCAGATGTGCAGAGAGCGCGAGAGTTTGGCGCCGAAGGCGTCGGGCTGTATCGCACAGAGGTCAGCTTCTTGCTTCGGGATCGCTTTCCCAGCGAAGAAGAGCAGCGGCAACTTTATCGCGAACAGCTGGAGGCTTTCCATCCGCTACCGGTAACCATGCGAACCCTCGACATTGGTGGAGACAAATCGCTACCGTACTTTCCTATCGAGGAGTCCAATCCTTTCCTCGGTTGGCGGGGTATTCGGGTCACGTTGGATCACCCGGAGATATTTCTCACGCAGGTTCGCGCGATGCTGCGGGCGAATGAAGGGCTGAATAACCTCCGTATCCTGTTGCCCATGGTGACGGCCATGGACGAGTGGCGCGCTGCGCAGCAGCTGATTGCTCGGTGCCATGAAGAGGTATTGGCCGAAGGCTGCACGTCCCTTTTTCCACCCGTTGGCGTCATGATTGAGGTGCCCGCGGCGGTTTATCTGGCGGAGTCTTTGGCGGAGGAGGCTGATTTCCTCTCGGTGGGTTCCAATGACCTCACCCAGTATTTGCTTGCGGTGGATCGCGGCAATGCGCGGGTGGCGGAGCTGTATCAGTCGTTGCATCCCGCGGTGCTTGCGGCGCTGGCTCATATCGTCAAGGCAGCGCATGCCCAGAAAAAGTCGGTAAGTCTGTGCGGTGAGTTGGCCGGCGATCCTTTGGCCGCGCCGCTGTTGGTCGCTGTCGGGTTTGATCAGCTGTCGATGAATGCCGGTAGTTTGCTCATCATAAAGCGCGTGCTCAGCGCGTTTACGCGGGACGAGCTCGCCCAGTTGATGACGTCGCTGATGACATTGCGTTCCACCCAAGAGGTGACGGAAGCGCTCAGCGCGGCGCTGAATGAGCGAGGGTTGGACAGCTTTATTCGGCGCGGAGGGGCGGCCTGAATGTTGGCCTATCCTGATATCGACCCCGTGGCGCTCGCACTGGGTCCCATTAAAGTTCACTGGTATGGGCTTACGTATATCGGGGGCCTGGCTTTTGCCTGGTGGCTCGCGCGCCGCCGTGCCGTGTTTCAACCCTACTCGCCCTTGCAGCGTGATCAGGTAGACGACTTAATTTTTTATGCGGCCGTGGGCATCGTCTTGGGCGGCAGGCTGGGTTATGCGCTTTTTTATGGCTTTGGGCGCCTCTCCGATGATCCGCTATGGCTGTTCAGGGTCTGGGAGGGTGGCATGGCATTCCACGGCGGTTTGCTGGGCGTGTTGGTCGCGATGGCAGTTTTCGCGCGTCAGCAGGGCATCGAATGGGGGCGGCTGATGGATTTTGTCGCGCCGCTTACCCCGTTGGGGTTGGCGCTTGGCAGAGTGGGCAATTTTATTGGGCAGGAGCTCTGGGGTAGAGCCAGCGATGTGCCCTGGGCCATGGTATTTCCGAGGGATCCTCTGGCACTGGCCCGGCACCCGTCGCAGCTCTATCAGTTTGCCCTGGAGGGCTGCCTCTTGTTCGTGATTTTGATTGGATTCAGTCGCCGGGAACGCCCCGTCTGGGCCGTTTCTGCACTGTTTTTGTTGGGTTACGGCGTCTTGCGTTTTACGGCTGAGTTCTTCAGGGAGCCCGATGCCCATATCGGATTTGACGCCTTGGGGTGGCTGACGCGAGGGCAGATTTTGTGCGTCCCGATGCTGATTGTCGGCGCGATTTTATTTTACCGGGCTTATCGGCCCCAGAATCAATGAGGGCGTTATGCAGGCTTATCTCGACCTGTTAACCGATATCCTTGAAGTTGGCGCGGACCGCGGTGATCGCACCGGCACGGGCACGCGTTCGGTTTTTGGCCGACAACTCAGATTTAATCTGAATGAGGGCTTCCCGATACTGACGACCAAGCGGGTTCACTTCAAGAGCGTGGTCAACGAACTGATCTGGTTTCTCAGTGGCGACACCAATACCCGCTGGCTCCGCGAGAACGGCGTGAGCATTTGGGATGAGTGGGCCACTGAAGAAGGAGAGTTGGGCCCCGTTTATGGTGCGCAATGGCATGCATGGCCGACGAAAAAAGGGGAGACTATCAATCAGATTGATTATGTTGTCGACTGCCTGAAGCATCGACCCGAAAGCCGGCGTATTCTGTTCCATGCCTGGAATGTCGAATATCTGCCCGATGAGACGGTCAGTCCGCAGGAAAATGTGCGCGCCGGTAAAATGGCACTGCCCCCTTGCCACCTGCTGTACCAATTTTACGTTGCGCGCGGACAGCTGTCGGCACAGTTGTATATCCGGTCCAGCGACGTGTTTCTAGGCCTGCCCTTCAACATTGCCTCGGTTGCTTTGCTGGTCCACATGCTGGCACAGCAATGCCAGCTGGGGGTGGGCGACGTGATTATTACTTTGGGCGATGCCCATCTTTACAGTAACCACCACGATCAGGTGGCGACGCAGCTTGAGCGCTCTCCCCAGCCGCTGCCGCAGTTGGAACTATTGCGTCAACCCGGTTCGATCTATGGCTATTGTTTTGAGGATTTTGCGTTGTCGGGCTACGACCCGGCGCCACACATTGCCGCGCCGGTAGCCGTCTGATGACGGGGGATCGCGCCGATAATGATGTGCCGATCGTTCTGGTGCTGGCGGCCGCAGAAAATGGCGTCATTGGCAGAGGCAATGCCTTGCCCTGGGAGTTGCCGGATGACTTGGCGCACTTCAAACGGACCACCTTTGGTCGCCCGGTGGTGATGGGTCGCAAGACTTTCGATAGCGTTGGCTTTCCTTTACCCGGGCGTCGCAATATCGTGATCACGCGCGACCCAGCGTGGGTCCATGAAGGTGTTTTGACCTGTCATACCCTCGAGGACGCATTGGCGCGAGGGTTTGAGCAGGCGCTGATCGACGGTGCAGACGCTGTCATGGTGGTGGGCGGCGCTGAAATCTATCGGCTGGCACTACCGCGTGCCGATAAAGTGGTGTTGACCCGCGTTCACGGTGATGTAAGCGGCGATGTCCGGTTTGATCTGACCCTGTTTGCCCATTGGCGACAGGTATCATCGAAAGCTTATGATGCGGTCAATGGCAATAGTCACGCCTTTACCGTGGTTGAGCTTGAGGCACCGTGAAGCGGCCAAAGAGCACCAATTTGCCCTGCAAACCATTTGCGTTGCTCAAACGTAACAGGTAAATTCGCTCACCCGATTTGTGATGGCGGCCATTAAAGGGATAACAACGCCACTAACTCTTGCTGGAATCGGCCCAGTAGCCGGTTCGGTCCGAATTTGCTCTTGAGAGGAAGTTTCAATCCAATGACTACGACTAGACTGAAAAGTTTACTGTTGGCGGTGTGTGTCGGCGGCAGTGCGACGATAGCGGGCGCACAGTCCATCGATCCCATCATCGAGGTGGGCAAGGAGCGCACGGCTGCTGCCAAAGCCTCACAGGCCAAAATTGACCGGCTGGCTGACGAAACGTCCAGCCTGCTCTCTGACTACAAGACGGTCATGAAGCAAGTCGATGGCCTCAAGGTTTACAACGCCCGGCTCGAGCGTCAGATCGCCAACCAGGAGCGTCGTATCCGGGATATTGACGAATCTATCGCAGAAGCCTCGGTGATTCAGCGCCAAATACCCCCGCTGGTCGTGCGCATGCTGGATGGCTTGGAGCAATTTATTAATTTTGACATGCCCTTCGACCTCGATACGCGACTGGGCAACATTGAAGCGGTGCGCGCTAACATGGATCGCTCGGACGTTACCTCAGCGGAGGCCTTCCGACAGGTCCTGGAGCTCTACTCCATTGAGCTGCAGTACGGGCGCGGCATTGAGTCTTACAGCGACACCATCATGCTCAATGGTTCGGACAGAGAGGTCGATATCCTCCGTATTGGCCGCATCGCGTTGGTTTATCAGAGCACGGATGGTGCGGAAACTGGCGCCTGGAACAAAGAATCCCAGAGTTGGGAACAGCTCTCTGCAGGTGATTACGCAGCTGCGGTCCGAAAAGGTGTTCGTATCGCCAAGAAGCAGGCGACTATCGAACTGTTGAATATGCCCGTATCTGCACCGGAGGCAAACTAAAATGCGTTCTCAATTGCTAAAAATATCGGCCCTCGTGCTGGCGAGTGCGCTATTTGCTCCTTTGTCGATTGGCCAAGAGGCCGACGCAGACGCGGAGGCCCCGCCTCCTCCGACGCCTCAGGAGATTGCTGCGGAAAATCTCGACCAGCTGTTGCAGTTGGTGAAGCAAGGTCAAGCCCGCGCTTCTGCAGAAAATCAGGCCCGTGAAGATCGTTTTTCCCGTGATAAGGCTAACCAGGCTGCGGCGTTAAAGCGCGCCGAAGACGAGCGCACGCGAGAAGAACGCCGTTCAGCGAGACTCGAGAAGCAATTTGAAGACAACGAACTGCTGATTGCTGCCAAGCAGGAGCAGTTGCGGGAGCGCCTCGGAACGCTATCGGAGCTGTTTGGTCATTTGACAGCGGCGTCCGGTGATTTGGCGTCCAACATTGAGGTCTCGCTGGTCAGCTCTGAATATCCCGACCGGGAGGGCTTTCTCAAGGCGCTGATCGCAAAGATGTCAGGGTCTGATCAGCTGCCGAAAATTGCTGAAATTGAGCGTGTTTGGTTCGAGTTGCTGCGGGAGATCCGCGAGCAAGGGGAAATCAGCCGATACACTGCGCAGGTAGCGACGCCGTCGGGCGAGTTGAATGAGCGTGAAGTCGTGCGCGTCGGTGCCTTCAACATTATCGACACTGATGGTAACTACCTCTCATTTAACGTCGATCAGTTGGCTGAGCTCCCACGTCAGCCTGGCGGCGGGTTCAACGCGCAGGGTCAGGCGCTGGCGTCGGCGCAGTTTGGCCTGACTCAGTTCGGTATCGATCCTACTGGGCCCACAGGCGGATCATTTCTTGCCGCGATTATTGACAGCCCGACGATTTCCGAGCGCTGGCATCAGGGTGGCTACGTGGGTTATGCCATTACGGCGGTAGGTGCTTTTGCCTTCATCTTGGCAATTTATCGACTGCTGGTGCTGACCCTAGTTGGTGGCAAGGTTTCTGCGCAGCTCAAATCCAGCGCAGCCAAAGATGACAACCCGCTGGGTCGCGTTTTAAAGGTGCATGAAACCAATCCCAACATGGACCCCGAGACGCTGGAATTGAAAATGGCTGAGGCTGTGCTCAGTGAGACGCCGAGGCTCGAGCAGGGCCTGACCCTCCTCAAGATCATCGCGGCCGTTGCGCCGCTGATGGGGCTTTTGGGTACGGTCACAGGTATGATCATCACTTTCCAGGCGATCACTATTTTCGGTGCCGGCGACCCGAAAGCCATGGCTGGGGGTATCTCCTCTGCGCTGGTTACGACGGTATTGGGGCTCCTGGTTGCGATTCCCACGGTGTTATTGCACACGGTTGTTAATGGCCGGTCCCAGCGCATTATCCATGTGCTGAATGAGCAGGCCACCGGGATTGTGGCGGAACATTCCGAACGCGCCCATAACTGATTCCTCGGGGAGGCTAGCTGTCGATGGGTATCTTCGAGGTCATTCTTGCCTTTATGGAAAAGGGAGGAAATGTGCTGTGGCTGATCGCCGCGCTCGTTTTTTTCATGTGGACATTGATCTTCGAGCGCGTGTGGTACTTCTCCTCTGTATGGAGACGAGACCGAGCCGCAGTGGTTTCGACCTGGGAAGGCCGACCTGAGCGAAAGTCCTGGAACGCAAAGAAAATTCGCCAGCGGCTGTTGTCGGAGAGCCGTGAGTTGATCAACGACAACATGAACGTCATCGCCACCTGTGTGGCACTCTGCCCGCTCCTCGGCTTGCTGGGCACGGTAACGGGCATGATCGAGGTGTTCAATGTGATGGCGGTAACCGGTGGCGGTGATGCCAAATCGATGGCGGGCGGCGTTGAGCGATCCACTATCCCGACAATGGCTGGCATGGTGGCCGCGTTGTCTGGGTTGTTTGCAAATACGTATTTGCAGAGGATCACAACGCGGGAGCAGCAACTCCTGACCGACCAGCTGACCTCGGATCATTGACCTTCTTGGTAGGTTGAGGAACTCATGCGAAAGATAGCCAGAGAACAGGATCAGGGCGGGGCCGAGATTGATTTGACGCCGATGCTCGACGTCGTGTTCATCATGTTGATTTTTTTTATTGTGGTGGCGTCGTTCATTAAAGAGGCCGGCGTTGAGGTGAATCGCCCCGACGATAATCAGCCGGACGACCCTGAGGATTCCACCAGCATTGTGGTGGAGATTGCGTCTGACAATCAGATCTGGATGGAGAACCGACGCGTCGATATTCGTGCGGTACGAGCCAATATCCAGAGACTGCTTGCCGAGGACCCGGAAGCGCCGGTGACTGTCAAAGTAGAGAAGGGTGCAGAGGCGGGAATTGTGGTTGATGTTGCGGACGCCGCGCGTGAATCGGGTGTGGGCGCCGTGAACTGGGCCTCGGATCGGTAAAGGGTATTGCTATGAGTATGCGTGATCACGCGAGACCGTCGGCAGAAGAAGGAGCGAATCAGATCGATCTGACGCCAATGCTGGACGTCGTATTCATCATGCTGATTTTCTTCATCGTCACCTCGTCCTTTGTCAAGGAGCCAGGCGTCGAGTTGTTCAAGCCTCAGGCGTCCACCCAAGAGGCTTGCGAGCGGGGTACCATTATTTTCGCCGTCGATGCCAACGGGGACATTTATTACAACAAAAATAAGCTGCCGCTGGACCGCGCGATGAGAACTGCAGAGGCGGCAAAAAAAGAAGCGCCCCAAGCAAATATTGTGGTTCAGGTTGATCGCGAGACCCCCGCTTATGTGGTGGAGGATCTGATCGATACGGTGCGACCAATATTGACGGCACCACCCTGTATTTCAACGGACGAAGAGGCCTGATAGGTATGGGTAGCTCAGCTCGTATTGCGGTCAGTGCTGCGCTCGCCACACCGGTGGCCATTGCACTGTTTTTCATCATGCACAGCCTGGTGAGCCGCGATTTCCAGCAGGAGGATGTGAAGGCCCGCAAAATTGCAGATATCGTGGTGCCGGATAAAACCATCGAAACCAACCTTAAGGAAGTGAAGCCCGAGAAGGTCGAGGACCCGGAGGAGCCACCACCGGATTTGGAGCCGATCCAATTTGATACGCAGCTTGATATGAACGTGGCGAACATGGCACCAACCACCGGGATTAATCTCAATTTGAGTGCGTCGGGGATGTCCTCAGGAGATGGTGAATACCTGCCCATTGTGAAGGTGGCACCAATCTATCCTCGCCGGGCGCAGACTCGCGGTATCTCGGGCTACTGTATTGTTGAGTACACGGTGACCAAAACAGGCTCGATTCGCGATCCCTTCGCGGTGGAGTGCCAGCCCAGCGGCGTTTTTGAGTCAGCTTCGGTCAAAGCGTCCCTCAAGTTCAAATACAAGCCAAGGGTGGTTGATGGAGAGCCAATCGAGGTTGCCGGCGTGCAGAATAAGTTCACCTATGAGCTGGAAAATTGAGATGAAAGGTGCGGTTATGGCAGGCGCTGCTTTACTGAGGTTTTCAGCAATCACTGCTGTGCTTATGGCTTCGGTGGTGTTGCTGGATCGCTTGGACCCCGGGTTTTTGCTTTCCGAGGCAATGGCCCAAAGCGACAAGCCGAAAAAAGATACCCGAGAAACGCGCCGCACTCCTGCGCTTCGCAATAAGGTCTATGAGCGTCTCGCAGAGGCCCAGGTGCTGGCCGAAGGCAAAGAATACGCGGCTGCGGCAGCGATTCTTAACGATATGATCTCTGAGGATGGCAAAAAGGCCCTGAACAGTTACGAGTTGGCCAATGTTTATAACCTTCACGCTTTTCTTAGTTACGCAAACGAGGATTATTCCGGTTCTCTCAGGTACTACGAAAAAGTCATCGCCCAGCCAGATATTCCATTGGCGATGGAGATCAATACCCGCTTTACCATTGCCCAATTGTACTTTGTGCAGGAGAAGTGGCAGCAGGGTATCGATGCGTTGCTGATGTGGTTTGACCTTAGTGAGCAACCCAACGCAGATGCCTACGTGTTATTGGCGCAAGGGTACTATCAGGTTAAAAAATATGATCTCGCCCTCAAGAACGTCGAGACCGCGATTTCAATGCACGAAACAGCGGGTAAGTTGCCAAAGGAGCAGTGGTATAACCTTGCCAGGTTCCTGTACTTTGACAGAGAGGACCTTGATTCTGCCCTGGACGTGCTGAATACCCTGTTGATCTATTATCCCAAAAAGCAGTACTGGGTTCAGGCCTCACACTTATACGGCGAAAAGAAAGATGAGAAGCGGCAGCTGGCATTGTTGGAGGCGGCCTATGAGCAAGGGCTTTTGGACCGCTCCAGTGAGCTGGTGTCGATGGCGTATCTCTACCTGAATGCAGAGGTGCCCTACTACGCCGGTTCTGTTATGGCCCTCGGGTTCGACAACGAGTTGTTAGATGACAAGTCCAAAAACTATGAGTTGGCGGGCAGCGCTTGGGCCCAGGCCAGAGAAGTGGCTAAATCTATCCCCATGATGGAAAAGGCCGCAGTCAAGTCCGAAGAAGGCGAGTTGTATGTGCGGCTGGGGAACGTCTATTTGGACGGGGATCAATTTGCCAAAGCCGCTGATTCCGTCGAGAAGGGACTGAAGAAAGGCGGGGTTAAGCGCCCTGACCAAGCGCGGCTGGTGTTGGGCATGTCCTACTTTAACCTCGGTGAATACAATAAAGCCCGGCGCGCATTCAGGGACGCGGGAAAAGATAAGCGTTCTGCGAAATACTCCCAGCAGTGGCTCAAGTATATTACCAGCGAAGAAGAGCGGCAGCGGGAGCTGGAGAAAGATATTTTCTAAGGCCAGCGTGCTGGGTTGCAAAAGTCCGTGTGCCAAATAGCGTGTAGTAGAAAGGGCCCTTTCAGGCCCTTTTTTATGTGTGGCGCGCGCCTCAATACTCAGTCGCCGTTAGTGCCGTTCCTGCTTTACCGCGGGCACAGAGAGGTGTGGTGCAGCGTTCGCCACAAAAAAGCAAATTTCGCTGAGCAAAGTCTGGCGCAGGTGACTGCCAGCATCGAGCGCGCTGGTGCCACGAGGCATCCTGAGCAACATCTGAGGGAGGCGCTGCCTTGGATGGGCAACGTCTGACGGATCAGCCGATCCGACGTCGCCTCCTCGAGACTCCGCCGGTCGGTGATGTGGCTATGGTTTGGGGAACTTACTGTGGGACGACGTTTTCCGCTTGAGGGCCTTTCTGGCCGTCGGTGACGGTAAACTCCACTTTTTGTCCATCGGTGAGGGTTTTAAAACCATCCCCCTGAATAGCGCTGAAGTGTACGAAGACATCCGGCCCATCCTCTTGTGCTATGAAACCATAGCCTTTTGTCTCATTAAACCACTTCACGGTACCCGTTACTGTTGACATGTTTATCACTACCTTTAATTACAATTGTTTCACCCTATATTGGGCTGTTGCGCTTGATGGGAACAAAACCGAAGACCGAAGACTGCAGTGGCTCAAAAAAAAGCGCGCTGGAACCCCAGCCTTATCAGTGTAGCACTCTGGGACAAAAGCGCAGGTTAAATTTTTGGCCACTGTTGGCCTTTATTTTTGGGCGCTCTAGGTCATACCACGGGTAATATTTTCATGAGATCCGTTTTGCCGGCCTCTGCTTGCGCGCTCCCCATGGTGATCAGAATGTAATCGCCTCTCGTCAGGAACCCGCCGTCGACGAGAAATTCGATGGTCCGCGCTTCAAGATCCTCCCGCGCAAATGCGGTGTAGTCGAAGAATAGCGGGATAACCCCGCGGCACAGGGCCAGTCGTTGTAGGGTGTCTGCGCGCCGCGTTAATGCGAATATGGGTAGCCCGGAGGAGAGCCGCGACATCATAGTGGGGGTAGTGCCGCGTTCGGTAAGACAGGCGATACCACGGACCCCGGGAAAGTGGTTGGCGCCGTACATGGCAGAAAGGGCAATGGTTTCCTGGGCACTGGAAAACTCGCGATCGAGGCGATACCGCGACGTTCTTGCCACCGGGTGTTGTTCAGCGCCGATAGCGGCATCCGCCATGGCTGTTACAACCTCTACCGGGTAATCCCCCACCGCGGTCTCTGCCGACAACATGACCGCGTCGGTGCCGTCCAATACCGCGTTGGCAACGTCAAAAACTTCGGCCCGTGTCGGCATCGAGTTGCTGATCATCGATTCCATCATTTGCGTTGCAGTAATGACCATGCGATCGCGTTTACGCGTGTTAGAGATCAGATTCTTCTGAATGCCGATCAATTGTGCGTCGCCCACTTCTACCCCGAGATCGCCGCGGGCGACCATAATGCCGTCACTGGCATCGATGATGCTGTTGAGTAACGCTGTATCGGCGACCACTTCAGCGCGCTCGATTTTGGCGACAATAGCGGGTTGTAGCCGCTGAGCAGCCAGAAGCTTTCTTGCTTCCTCGATGTCCCCCGCGCTGGAAACAAAAGACACGGCGACGAAATCGGGTTCGATTTCAGGCATGGCAGCGATATCGTCGAGATCTTTCTCCGTCAGGGCTGGCGCCGCCAGTCCGCCGCCCAGCTTATTGACCCCTTTGCGTGAGCTGAGTCGGCCACCGATCAGTACCGTGCAATCGATGGTTTGATCTGATACATCATCAACGCGCAAGCGGAGCTTCCCATCATCGAGGAGCAGGATATCGTCAGCCCTGACGCTCGCCGGCAGCGCTTCGTACTCTATACTCACGCCCCGGTGGTCGCCCGCCTCAGTGGCAATGTCGAGGCTGAGCTGGAAGGGATCACCTGCCTGCAGCGCTACGCTTCCCTGAGTAAATCCACCGATGCGAATCTTGGGTCCCTGAAGATCAGCCAGAATGCCGACATAACGCCCCTGGTGACGGGCTTGTTTACGGATAAAACCTGCCACCTGCGCATGATCTGCCTGCGCGCCATGGCTGAAGTTCAAGCGGAATACATCCACACCCGCCGCGAGCAAGCGGCCGATCATATCCTGACTGCTACTTCCCGGACCGATGGTGGCGACAATTTTGGTTCTCCGCAGCGAGGTCGGCTTGAGCGAGGGCGATGTCGTCACGAGAGGGCGCGCTCCGTTTGGACGTGAGATGCATTCCGGAGAGCCTGCCCAGGCTGGGCATCGTAGGGGGTGTACCCCACGCCATGTGGTGGCTGACCTCGGTCAATTACAGCCGTCATATGTTTCCTCGGAAGCATCCCGCGCGGAAGGTTTTCCTATGGGTTGGTTGACTCAACTCGCGCAAAGTATGGCAGGATCAGACCTGTCAGTGCTATGACACAATACCGGTTTGGAGTGGGATCCGCCTGCTTCAACGATTTGTCCCCGCCTGAGATATGATGCAGAGACTATGGAAGCCCCCGACGTAAGACGCCCGAACCCACCCATGGGGTACGCTTGTGACTGTAGGATGCCACTTGCAAGACAAATGGCGCTGGTTGCGGAGTTCCACGTGCACCGGATTCGCCCTTCCAGAATCGCCTACCGCTTGGGTATCGACATTGCGCGGGTTGAGGGTTGGGTGTCAGGCGAGCAAGATGGTGATCAATTTCAGCTGTTGGTGAGCGCCGCTAAAAAGAAAAAATATCAGGCGCAGATGAAACGGGCTGATCGCTTTCGTGGGCAGCGGGCCTATGAGATGCGCCTGGCAGCGCACAATGATCTCCGCAAAGATCAGTGGGCGCTGTGATGTGCGGCCGTGGCGAATCGGTGAACGTGGCCAAGGGGTCCAAACGAGGCATCGCGTTTTTATGACAGACACGATCCACACGGTGCTCGAGAAGTGGCATCACCTAATGCAGACGGGAGCGACCGAGGGCTTGAGCGAGTTACTCTCCCCCGACTGTACCTTTTGGTCGCCTGTGGTACACACACCGCAGCAAGGCCGCGATATCACTTTTCTTTATTTGAGTGCCGCGAATCAGGTTTTCGACACCGACTTCAGCTATGTCCGGCAGGTGATTCAAACGAACGTGGCGATGCTGGAGTTCGAGTGTTCAATTGACGGTATTCACATCAATGGCGTGGATATCATTCAAGTGGAGAATGGCCAGATCATTGACTTCAAGGTGATGGTGCGTCCGCTGAAGGCGGTGCATAAGGTCCATGAGCGGATGATGAGCATGCTCGAGATGATCAAGGCTTCTCGGTCGGCGTAAACCAAACCTTGTGGACTCCGCGATGAACCGAGCGGGGCCCTCGTATCCGGCCTATGGGGTAGCGCTCCGGGAGGGGCTTTTAGTCTGCATCGACATCGCGCCGCTTAGCGCTTGAGGCAAGCCGTGACCACAGCTACACTTTTGCCACGCTCGCACAAGGAATGTCCACTATGTCGCTGATTGTAAAAACCACCTACCGGGTGAGAGAGGCGCAAAAAGCCTCGTTCTTGGCAGATTTTTCTGTGGTCGCTCAGGCAACGATGGCGGCCCCCGCATGTGACTGGATCTACGTCGCTGAAGATCTTGAGGAGGAAACGGTGGTGGCCATGTCGTACTGGCAATCAGAGGCGGGCTTCGACGACCATCTCAGGTGGCGGATTGGTACCAGTCGATGGACCGAGATGGAGCAAAAGTATCTCGAAGGGGAGCCCGACTATAAATTGATGCCGGTGATGTTTCGCTTCCGGGATCACGGCTAGCAGCAAGCCACGTTTTTACAGTATAGGGCCGGGTCAGCCAGTAGCGGCGATTCACTCCGCGTTCAGACGTTTCGTCTCGATCAGGTGGTTCGCCAGTTCCTCTGCCTGTGTTTTTGACAGGCCCATGCGCTCCCGTAGCGCCTCGATCTCTTCCGCCTCCTCAGCAGAAATGATGCCATCGTCGAGTGCTTCACGCACTTTGTGTTCGAACTCGGCATATTGTTTGGACATCTGTTTAGAGAACCCGGCGCCGACGATGCCCGTGAGCAGCGCTACCGTGCAGACACCCATCATGGCGGTCAAGGCGCCGATGATTTTGCCTACGGCGGTCACGGGGGAGACATCGCCGTAACCCACAGTGGTCAGCGTCACAATAGCCCACCACATGGTTTCAGGAATGGACGGAAAAGCATCGGGCTGCGCGTCCCGTTCGGCGACGTAAATCAAGGAGCTTGATAAAAACAGCGCTACGACCATGAGATACAGCGCTGCCCCAAAGGCTTGTCTCTCCGAGTGAATGGCCGAGACAAGATCCTCCAGTGCCGTTGTGAAGTGGCTCAGTTTGAGTAGCCGAGCGAGTCGCATGACTCGGAGCAATCGGAGATCAGCGCCAACCCAAATAAACTGCAGCAGGGTGGGCAGTATTGCGATCAGGTCGATCAATCCGGTAAAGCTGAAAATGTAGTTGAGCCGTTTGCGTAGCGCCGTATTTCCTGCCAGATCACGGTTATCGGGTGCAGACCAAATTCTCAACACATATTCGATCGAGAAGAACATGACCGAAATAAATTCGAAGATCAGCAGTTCCGAGGACCAAGCGGCCTCGATGGACGCAACGGATTCCAGCGTAATCGCTACAAGGCTCAGGATAATGAGTAGAAACAGGAACGTATTCAGTCTGCGAGCAGCGACTTTGTGTTCAGAGGATCTTTCGAAAAGTGAACCGATGTACTGGCGGCTAATCAATGTGGTGTCCTTGTGGCGTGTGAATAGAGGTGATGTGCGGTTGCCGCTTTTTCGAGCATGCAGTATGTTGCCAGCAAGGCTACCGTAAGGTAAGTACCAAAAGCGACGCGTTGCGCCGGCCCGGTGCGACCGTTTTAATCGAGGGGGTGACCGTGATGTTTGCGGTTAAAAGCGATGAAAGGCGATTGACGGCATGAATCTGAAATACGGGATATGCCTCATTTTGTCCTTTTTGCCGAGCCTGTCTTTTGCGGAACCGATTGCCAGCGCGTCCTATAAGGACGTTTGCGAGAAGATGGAGCAAGAAGGGGTGGTCAGTCGCACACAATCGGCCCCCGGATCGGAGGCCGTCATGAATAATGTTGTTGTCGTTGCCGGTGCCGGGTCGCGTAATAGCCAGCGACATAATCGCCCCGTATCCAACTCGGAAATCATTGTAGGCGCCAATATCACCGAGATTACCACCGCGACCAGTGCTACAGGACACACCGCTACAGACCCTGTGCCTTCATCTAACCCATGTCGCTAGATTGAGGTGCTGCCCAGGAGATGACGGCTGAGCAACGACTGATCGGTAGCAGTGCGGTAACCCGAGAGCTGCTCGTTTACCTTGAAAAAATTTCCCCGACCGATGCTCCGGTATTGGTGCGGGGGGCGACGGGCGTGGGTAAAGAGCTGGTCGCCAGAGAAATTCATCGTCTCTCGGGCAGAGAGTCACGAGGCCAATTCATTGCAGTCAATTGCAGTGCTATTCCTACCGAGCTCCTAGAGAGCGAACTGTTCGGCCATGAGAAAGGCGCCTTTTCAGGTGCCGTCAGTAGCTACCAAGGCAGGATGCGGCTGGCAGATGGGGGTTCATTGCTGCTTGATGAAATTGGCGACATGCCTGCAGACCTGCAGGCAAAGCTATTGCGGGCTGTACAGGAGGGAGTAGTAACGCCCGTCGGATCCGGCAAAGAAATCGCGGTGGACGTGCGTATTATTTCTGCTACCCACAAGCCCCTTGAGGAATTAATTGATCAGGGCCAGTTCCGCGAGGACCTGTTCTTTCGTCTGAATGTCATCCCCATCACTGTAGCGCCGCTGCGTGAGCGACCCGAAGAAATCGTGGAACTCTTCGATTATTTCAGCGACGCTTATGCACTGCGGGGAGACAATATTAAGCTCAATGCGCGCTCGATCAGCCTGTTACAGGCTTATCAATGGCCCGGCAATGTGCGCGAACTAGAGAATTTTTGCAGGCGGCTTTCTGCGCTGTATCCCGGTGAGACAGTTAACCTCTACGCCTTGCCCACCGACTTTTTGCCACCACAGATGGTTAAGTTGATGGGGGCCGACAGTGTCAAAGTGCCAGATCAGTCAGTAACCCCGGCCGGCGAGCTGCCACCCTCGGTGTTTGGTGACTTTGCCCAGGATGATCTCGACGGGTTAAGCCGGGTCCTGGGCATCACCGCTGCCGAGGCCCCGACAGAGATCAATCTGACCGAGGCCTCCTTGAAGGAGCGGGTAAGCGACTTTGAACGGCAACTGATCGAAAAGGCGCTTGCGGATGCCAACGGCAATATCTCGGAAGCTGCCAGATTGCTGGGGGTAAAGCGTACGACGCTCATTGAGAAGATGGGTAGGCTGAGCATCACCAAAACCTGACGCTCAGGCGTCAAATTTTTGACATAAGTGTCAATTTAACGGGTGTTTTAGCCCGGATAATTTCTTAACCAATTGAATTAATTAATAAAAAAAATGCTGGCCTTGCCTTTGCTGTAGGGTGTGTACACGCTTTGGGAAGCAGGTCAGTGTCAAAAGACTTCACTGCAGATTTACAGCTCAATGTGCTGGCCGTGCGCGGAACAGGCTTTCCTGAGGAATGTCTGCAGGCTTTTCCTGAAAACGACCTTTTTCTGACCCAGGCGCCCGATACGTTTGCCGCGAGAGCAGCCCAAGGGGGCCCGTCGTGCATTGCCGTCGGTCCCGCCTGGTCCCTCGAGGAGCGCTACTTGCATCAGGTTATGCATCAAGCCCCCGAAGGCGCGGTGCTGCTCAGTCCCGAAGGTGACGTCAAGCTCGCCCATCTGGCGGGACTTTTGAGGTTTGCGGCGCTGGAGAGCTACTCTGACACGGCCGATTGGTCGCTCATTCTCAAGCGGGTGCGCTCGGCTTGGGAGGCCGGTGCGGCGGAGCCGCAGGGGTCACTTGCGGGTGTCGCGCAGCAAAGTATTGCAGCCCGTGGGCAGCGTAAGCAGGTGGTTTTCAGTGACCCCACCAGTAAGGCGATGCTCGCCTTGGTGCAGCGAGTGGCGCAGGTTGACGTGACCGCCCTCCTATCTGGCCCTTCGGGCGTGGGTAAAGAGGTGGTCGCCCAGATTTTGCACAATGCCTCTAACAGGGGCGCTGGCCCGTTTATCGCGTTGAATTGCTCAGCCATGCCCGAGCACCTGGTTGAGAGTATTTTATTTGGACATATCAAAGGCGCTTTTACCGGTGCCATCAAGGATCAGCCCGGTATTTTTGAAGAAGCCCACAATGGCACCCTGTTTCTCGACGAGGTAGGGGAGCTGCCGCTCCATGTCCAGCCCAAGTTGCTTAGGGTTATTCAGGAGCGCAAGGCGGCTCGCATCGGCACCACCAAAGAGGTTCATTTTGATGTGCGCCTGGTCGCGGCAACCAATCGCAATTTGGTGGACTTGGTGAAGCGGGGCGAGTTCCGTGAAGATTTGCTCTACCGGCTTAACGCGTTCCATATCGGCATACCGCCGCTGAGTGAACGCCCAGAGGATATTCGTCAGTTGGCGATGACCTTCGCCGCGTCAGAGCAGCTCGCCGGGGTCAGCATGCAGATCGAAGAAGCGGCCATTCAACAACTGATGGCTCACGACTGGCCAGGAAACGTGCGCGAACTCGACAACGTGATTTGCCGGGCAAAGGTGCTGGCAATCCACAACGTCATTCAGCCCGAGCATATTTATTTTGACGCGCTGGAATTCTCACCCGATACCCTCGCGGTTCCCTCCCCTGCCATTCCAACGGCTACTCCGATCGCTGCGCCGCTAGCGCCTGATTATCCGGTGCACGCGGAGCAGGATCTGGTGTCTGCCAAAGAGCAGGCTGAATGGCAGTTGATTCAAGCGGCCTTGCAGGAGACAGACTCCAAGAAAGAAGCGGCCGAGCGATTGGGCATTAGCCCCAGAACACTGCGACACAAACTCCAGAAACTGAAAGCGTCTGAGCCAGACGCCATGCAATCGATAGGTGCATCATGATAGACAGAGCAAATATGCAGGGCGTGATGAACGTCATTCGCCAGGCAGAGATGGCCAACAGTCAGGCCGCTGATGCTTCCCTTCGTATCAGCAATGAGCAACAGCAGTCGCGCTTCGCCTCTGATCTGTTGGAGGCCATTCGAACTGTTAATGCAACCCAAATGCAATCCGCAGAGACAAAAACCAATTTTGAAGCGCGGGGAGATGTCAGCGTGACCGATGTGCTGATTGACTCACAGCGCGCGTCGGTGGCCTTTGAGGCAACCCTGCAAGTGCGCAATAAAGTTTTAAAAGCCTATCAGGATGTCATGAGCATGCCGGTTTAATGGGCCGGACGTGTCGACAAAGAGGTAACAGATAATGGAAGCAGCGCTCGAACAAAGACCCTTAATTGAGGGATCCGCCACCGAAGTGGACGAGACCACCAACCCACCAGCGGAGGTGGGTAATGCTACTGTTCCTGCCGAGCAGGGCGCGGCGGCGGCCGGCAACCAGACCGCGGCGTTACCGGCGGTAAAAGATGTGATGTCGCAGCCCGCTGTCAAACGCGCGATGCCCGCGATTATTGGTCTGTTGTCGTTGCTGGTTGTCCTGATTTTCTGGTCGATCATGACTTCCACGCCCTTCCGTAGCGTGTCAGACGGTTTCGAATCTGCCGACGTCCAGTTGGCCTTTGAGGCACTGAAATCAGCTAACTACGACGTCAGAATCAATAAATCGACGGGTCGGCTTGAGGTGCCCGAAAATGACTTTCAGGCGGCGCGGATCTTCTTGGCTTCCCAAGGCATTCCCCGGGCCGCCGCTGAAGGAGGGATGGGAGCGCTCGCTGAGGGGAGCTCCATGACCACCAGCCAGTTTATGGAGCAGGTCAAATATAACAACGCGATAGAGATCGAACTGGCGCGCACCATCACTGAAATAAGCACCATTGAAACCGCCCGTGTGCACCTGGCCGCACCCAAGCAGAGCGTCTTTGTGCGCGACCGGCAGCCGGCTAAAGCGTCAGTGATCGTCAAGCCCTATCGCGGGCGAGTGGTCGACCCGGCGCAGGTGCTGTCAATAGTTCATTTGGTCAGCGCCAGTGTGCCCTACCTCGCCACGCAGGATGTCACCGTTGTTGATCACTACGGTAATTTGCTGACCGGGAGTAACGCTGACAAGGATGGGACCCCCGCGCTGAATAACGCGCGGTTTGAGGCCGAGCGCGAGGCTGAATTAGCGGAGCGTATTCGAGAGCTCCTGATCCCGGCCCTCGGTGGCGGTAATGTGCGTACGGTCGTGAATCTCGAGATGGACTTTACCCAGCGCGAGACCACACGCGAGCAGTATCTGGATTTTGAGCCGGAACGAGCCGAGGTGCGGTCCGAAGTGATCACCTCGGACTCCCAGACCGGCATCGCGGCATCGGGTGTACCCGGTGGTACCACCAATATTCCACCTGACCAGCCTGAAGTGGTGCCCGAGGGTGAAGTGGCGGCCAACCCTACCAATACCGAAACAGCGACCACCGAGCGCGAGCAAACCACGCGCAATTACGAACTCGATAAAGAGATTACCTTTGTTAAAGAGCAGGCAGGACGGGTTGTATCAATGACCGCCGGTGTGATCGTGAATGAGGAATCACTCAGGGACCTCGCAAAGCGCCGTTATTACGCGTCCCTTGACGAGCCGCCCGCGCCCGCCGGGGACCTTCTCGATGAGGAGTCCGCGGAGGACGGTGAGGGCGAGGGCTTGGAGGGCGCTGCTGCCTCTCTGGCGCCCATCCCCAGCGCCGAACTGCAGCAATATATGGCGGACGAATTGGAGCGTTTGCGCTCGCTGGTGCTCACTGCCCTACCCTATGACGGCGCGCGCGGAGATACGCTGACCTTAACTTCAGCACCGTTCTTTACCGATCCGCCCCAGGATTACAATTTGCCCTGGCATAAAGACCCCGCCATTATCGAATGGGGTCGCCATGGTATGACGTCGATCGGCCTGATTGCCTTTTTCCTTTTGGTGATTGCGCCGGTCTTGAGGGTCTATATGCCCAAGATCGAGGAGAATGAGGCGCTGCTGGCAGAGCAGCTCATCGACGGCGAGCTCAGTGTTGCCGATAGAAAAGCGCTGGAAGAAGGCGAGTCGCTTGACGAGATAAAAGCCAAGCTCAAACCCAAGAAGTCGGCAATTTCGGCTGACATGCTGGATACGGCAAACAGTTACGATGACAAGGTGGCGGTCGTGCGTTTACTCGTGGCAGAGGACGCCGGACGCGTTGCTAACGTCTTGAAGAAAATGATCAAGCCCGTTTAAGGGGGTAAGGCTATGGCTGAAGCAGCAAAAAAGATAGCGCCCGGCGAAGAAGAGAAGGAATTGTCCGATGTTGTTCGCGCTGAACTGGAGACCATGACCTCCACTGAGCGTGCCGCCGTCATCATGCTGTTGATGGGCGAGACGCAAGCGTCGGATATTATCCGTTACCTGAATCCCCGCGAGGTACAAGCGCTGGGTTCGTCCATGGTGGGCGTGGTTGATCTGTCACAAGAGACGGTGAGCGCAGTGCTCGATGATTTCGTGGGCACTATCAAGCAGCAAACCAATTTGGGCTTGGGCACCACTGACTATGTGGAGTCCGTCCTAAAGCGTGCACTGGGCGACGATAAAGCCAGCACGGTACTGAGCAGGATTCTGCCCGGCGGCTCAACCAAGGGCCTCGAGATCCTTCGCTGGATGGATGCTCGCGCAATCTCTGACATGATCATTAATGAACACCCGCAGGTGATTGCCATTATTCTCTCGGTGCTCGAATACGATGTGGCCGCGGACGTGCTGAGCTTTCTCCCCCCAGAAAATCGGGGCGAAGTCATGCAGCGTGTGGCCAGTCTGGAAACGGTGCAACCCTCGGCCATGGAAGAGCTCGAAAGGATCATGGCCCAGCAGTTCTCCAGCAACTCCTCTGCGCAATCCTCAAGTTTTGGTGGTGTGAAAACAGCTGCCAAGATCATGAACTTCGTTAAGGTCGATCTGGAGACTTCGGTGATGCAGTCGCTTACCAGTCTGGATGAGGATCTGACACTGCAGATTCAGGACAATATGTTCACCTTCGAAAACCTTTCAATGGTGGATAACCGTGCGATTCAGGTGATGATGAGGAACATTGAATCAGACCTGCTGATGGTGGCGCTGAAGGGCGCGAGCGAGGAGACCCGGGATAAGTTCTTCGACAACATGTCCCAGCGGGCGAAAGCCATGTTTATTGATGATATGGAGTCGAAAGGCCCCATGCGTATTTCCGATGTTGAAGACGCACAGAAAAACATCATGAGAATTGCCAGAAAGCTGTCAGATGCGGGTGAATTGGTGCTTGCGGGTCGTGGAGATGACTTTGTCTAAGGCCAGTGACACCGTCGTTTGGGAGGTCAATGAGCTCCTCGCCGCTGATCGTCGCGCGAAAGCCTTCAGTGAGGCCTCACTTGCCGGCGAATTATCGGACCGGCCCCTGGGCTTTGAAGCCTCTCGTTGGCAAAAGCTCGGCGACGAATCAGATGAGGCCGAGGAGGCATCGGCGGAGCAACAGGCGCAACTGGAAGGCGCGGAGGACGCGGCCGATAGCGAGGCCAAGCCTGATGCTGCCCCCGAGGAAGCCCCCATCGATATGGATGCGCTACTGGAGGCACGTTATCAGGAAGGCCTTGCAGAGGGCATTCGCCAATCTAATTTGGAAAGTCAGCAACGGGAGGCGCTTGCCGAGCGGCTGGAAGAGGCCATCCAGCGCGAGATGAGTGCGTTGCCCAAGGTCTGGCCCGTGGTCACTGACCTGTCCCTCGACATTGCCAAAACGGTGTGTCTCCGGGCGTTGCAAACCGATGAAACCTTTTTCCGCGACTATCTGCATCGGGCCTTGCAACAGGCGGAGCTGCCGGAGGCTATTCCGATTGAAATCAAGGTCTCTGAGGCCATGGTAGCGTGGGTGCCCGAGGAGCGCCTCTCAGAAATGCTGCCTGATCAGCCGGTAACACTGTCGATAGATCCCGCATTGGCAGACGGCGACATATCGATTCATTATGAGCACATTGCGATTGAGCGGCTTTTGGGGGGGGAATTTGACCAGCTCCGCGAGCAGTTAGTCGCGCAGTTCCCCGAGCGGCCGATTACGTCATGAACGACCCCGCAATGAGGGAGCAGGGGTCCCGGGCCGACGACAACTGGCCCCACCTCACCTCCCCTGACGCCTGGCTGTGGGCAAAAATACGACACGTTTCCGGACATGTGGTGGAGTGTGATGGCCTGCAGGCGCCTTTGGGTGCCATGTGTGAAATTGAGACAGATGATCCCGAGGCGCCAAATGTGCCAGCAGAGGTCGTGGCGTTCTCTGATCAGACCCTCAAGCTGATCCCTTTTTCCGATACCGTCGGTGTGTCGCGGGAGAGTCGCATCCGGCTTGTTAATCGCCGGGTGGGCCTGCCGGTAGGGCCTCACCTACTCGGGCGCGTGATTGATCCTTTGGGCAATCCGCTGGACGGACAGCCACTGGCTCACCCCCGATTTACCGCCCATTTTTTTGGTCGATCGATCCCCGCGCTGCAGCGCAAACCGGTGCAAACGCCGCTCGACGTGGGTGTTCGCGCGATCAACGGCGTGCTCACGCTGGCCAAAGGCCAACGCGTCGGGCTGATCGCAGGTTCAGGGGTTGGCAAGAGTACGCTGTTGGGCATGATGACCCAGCACACCGCAGCGGATGTGGTGGTGCTCGCCCTGATTGGTGAGCGCGGACGCGAAGCCGGCGAGTTTTTGGCCGAAAGCCTGGGTCCCCAGGGCTTGCGCAAGGCGGTCGTGATTTTGGCAACCTCAGATTGTGCTTCGGTCATGCGTCGCCAGGCCGCGGAGGTGGCGCACCTGGTCGCGGAGTATTTTCGTGATCGGGGCAACGATGTACTGCTGTTATGTGACAGCCTGACGCGCATTGCTCACGCGCAGCGTGAAATTGGATTGGCGACGGGTGAGCCGCCCACGAACAAGGGTTACCCGCCGTCCGTTTTCAGCGACCTGCCAAAGCTGGTTGAGAGAGGCGGCCCCGGCGATGGAGACGGATCCATTACCAGTGTTTATACGGTGTTATCCGAGCATGATGAGGGGATGGACCCCATCGTTGAAGTGGCGCGGGCATCCCTCGATGGTCAGATTATGCTGTCGCGGGAATTGGCGGATTCGGGGGTCTACCCCGCCATCAACCTTCGCGGCTCTATTTCCAGATTGGCGTCGAAAGTACTGAGTCAGCACGACATCAAAATGGCCACTGAGTTTCGACGCCTGTGGTCGCTGTACGAGGCGAATCGGGATCTCATTATGGTCGGCGCCTATGAGCAGGGCACGGACCCCGAGCTCGATCGTGCGATCGCCATCAGACCCATGATGATTGAGTTTCTGCGGCAGGGCGCAACAGAGTCCTGTTCAATGGACGAGGCGACCGCCGCGATGGCGCAAATTATTGCGCGGGGGCAGCATGGCCACTAAGTGGGATCCTCTGGTCCAAAAATATAAGCGACGAAACCAGCAGGAGCTGGCCCAGCTCGCAGATTTGCAACGCCATTTGAGGGAGACAGAGGCCAATCGCGACAAAGTCGCCGAGCGGCAGCAGCATTTCCGTCAGCAGCTGAGTGTCAATACGCGACAGGAAATTACAGATTGGCGGGTCATGAAGGCTTTTCTGGCGGATTTAGATGCGCTCCGCAACAACTGCGAGGGCCAGCTGATGGAGCTCAGGGAGCTGATCAGGCGTGCGCAGCAGCAAAACCAGAAAACGATGCAGGTGTTGCAGAAATACGAGCATCTGCAGCAGCAGACCCTGGATGCCCGACGACTGCATCGGGAGCGCATTGAGATCGACGCCATTGATGAATGGGCGGTTCAGAGCTTTGCCAGAGCAGACTTGGCACGCGACTTGCATTAACTACCTGTAGTAAACAATGTGACAAGCGATTGAACTGTGGACTCTCAGATCGGAACAGACATAGCCAAGCTGTTAGGAAACCTAGGTAAATCAACAGGTTCCGCCCCACAAACGGCCTCAACTAGCGATGCGGGAACGGCGTTTAAACGCGCGCTGGCGGCTTCCGAGCAAGCGCAGGTGAGCACCACTACCGGCAAGCACTTGCCGGCGGCATCAGCGTCCCCTCAGGCGGCCTCCGTCAATACCGCCATCGCTAGCGGCCCGGCCTCCACGGTGCCCGCGGTCGAGCAGACTGCGACACACACGCCGCTGCCTGGGTTCGACCTGGTGGTAGTGGGCGATCCGGCTGAACAGTCTGCGGTAGTCAAATTTGCCCAGGCCAGTGGGCTCTCGCCGGCTGCTTTGGCCGAGTTGTTCCCCTTTGGCGCCAATGACGCCGCCAACCCATCGACACCAGAAGGCGCATTGTCCCACGCAGTGGCTCAGGCGATAGCGGACTGGATGGCCGTTAATCAAGGGGCTGAGCGCCTCTCAGGCGCGGGGCAAACAGTCATCGCCGCCGGTGCCGATCTGGCTGAACTTTCAGGGGTGACAGTTGAAGAACTCGATGTCGAATTGAGTGCAGCGCTCGCTGCGCTGTTTGCAGGCGACACAGAGAATCGAGCGGCGAGTCTGCCTGCTTTGGCGCAAGCGGTCGCTGCCAAAATAAAGCCAGCGATGGATCAGTGGCGGGCCCAGTTAAGCGCATTGGCCACTGCGGGAGGCGCTCTGGCGCAGGAAGGGGCGGCGAACGAGCTCAAAGCACTGCAACAGGCGATTGAAAACGCGATACGGCCCGCAGTCGCACAATGGACCGCAGATTATCCGGCCGCACTGGCCGCTAGCGGTGTGTCTGAAGGTGAGCTCACCGCAAGATTGGCCGAGACGGTTATCCCCGCTATGACTGCATCGCGCTTGACCGGCGCACCAGCATTGTCGGCAGAATTGTCATCCGTGGTTGCTCGATGGCTCGAGCAGACGCCGCAGTTTGAGCGTAGCGTCGTTTCCGAGCAGTGGTTGCGTGACCTCACCGGGTCGGTGATGCCCGATACGACGAGATGGATGGCCGAAGCCGCTGAGGGCCGCAACAGCGTTACCCAACTGGCGACCCAAATTGCGCCACAAATAGCGCAAGCCTTGCAGGCCTTGTCTGCGCCGGCTGGCGCTAATGCGTCTGAGTTGAACCGGCTCATGGCTGACACGGCACCCGCCGCTGTCCGTCAGGCCCCGGCGCTAGCCGCGATGAACGCCCTTCAGGCGGCCGCGCTGGTGGGTACCACGCAACCAGAGTTAGCGGCCGCTCGAGCGAGCGCATTGTCACAGCCTCAGCCAATCAGTGTCGCCATCACCGGCGCTGAGTGGGAGGGAGATCGCTCATCAGCGAGAGCACTCACCAGCACTTTGATGCAGGTGGTGGCACCGGCGGCCAATCCCGGCTTGCCCGAGACGACCGCCGTCGCGCAGGCAACCCTGGACCGGTTTGCGCTCCGTAGCGCGGGTATGCGTGGCGAGAGCATCAGCGGTCCGGCAAAGCCAGATGCCTTGGTGAGCACCGAGGGCGTCAAGACAG
>JAYNYK010000012.1:0-9213 GCA_038102985.1 Halieaceae bacterium | reverse complement strand
AGACAGTCACCGCATTGCGTGACATCGTAACGGCTAGGACCCTTGAACTGGCCCGGTTGGGGGCTCAAATTGAGAAATCAGTGACGCCTGCTGGAACGTCGCCCCAGACACCGATGGCGGGTCTGGTTCAGGGTGACAGCGCAGATGCCAGTGCGGCGCGCTTGGTGGGACAAAGCGATCTGAGCTTCCGGCAGAATTTCGCCAGCCTCGATCGTGCTGGCTTGTCGGATAATGCGCGGTTGAATCAGTTTTCGTTGAATCAGAATCCGTCGGGTCGTGAAATAGCCGGCCGCGCCCTCTCTGAAGCTTTGGGCCAGCGTTTAGCCGCCAACATTGCGGCGGGACACTATCGGCTCACATTTAATGTGAATCCCAAGGAGCTGGGCGCTATCGATGTTGTAATGGAAATGCGTGATGGCCGCCTGGACGCTCAAATCAATACCAGCAATGCAGTGACTCGTGAATTGTTAGGCGACTCGCTGCCGAGATTGCGCGATGCGTTGCAGCAAAGCGGTATCAACCTGGCGCAGCTGCAGGTCGGCTCAGATGCCCAGCAGGGCAACGCGCAAGGTCGAAACGCTGAAGGCGATAAGCCCGAACCTCAGGTCACTGACGAAAGGCTTTTAGCCGACACGGCTACGGATGTAGTATCGGAGGATATCGAGCTGGGTCTCGATCTGGATTCAGTGGATTTTTGGGCATAATAGCGAAGCGCCCTGATTAAGGATGGAATAGCACCATGGCTGACGAAGAAGTAGACGCAGGCGAAGAAGGCAAGAAGTCGCCCATTCTCGGGTATATCCTGATCGGCGTCGGTGTCGTTGTTGCACTGGCCATTACCGTACTGGCAACCATGTATTTTGTGGGGTACTTCGATCCGGACTCTGCTGAGCGCATTGAAGCGACCGTGCAGCAGCTGGAGATGGATGCTGCCGAGGCCCGTCAGCGGGCAGAGGAGCTTGCCAAAGGCCCCAGCAAGGAGACGCTCGATTCTCCGGAGCTGACGCGATTTGAAAATACCTACATGGAAATTGAGCGACCTTTGGTTGCAAATATCGTCAATTCGAGAAAGGTGATGCAGATCAAAGTCGCCATCATGACTCACTACGATGATCGCGTTGTGGCGAATATGGAGAAGCATGCCTTTGCAGTGCGTTCCGAGATGCTGGACGTGATGCGCAAAATCGACGAGACCCGGCTCTCAGAGCCGAATTTCCGCGCGGATCTTGCTGAGCAACTCAAGATTGCGGTCAACTCGGTATTGGAGCAGTACGAAGACTTCGGTGGCGTGGAAGAAGTCATGTTCACTGAGTTCGTGGTTCAGTGATTTTGGTAGCTGGGTGAGAGTGCGTTATGGCAGAAGATAGCAGCAGACTTTCCGAGGAGGAGCTCAATGCGTTGACCTTCGACGAGGGTTTCGAGGACGAATCTGCCTCTTTGCTCGACCCGGATAATATGCTGGGTAACACGGTTAAACCACATAATTTGGTGACTGAAGACACCACTATCGGCATTAATCTCGCCGCGGTGGATATGATCACCGAGCGCTTTACGCGGCACCTTCGCCTCGGGCTCTTGGAGGTCCTGCGAACCAGCCCGAGGATTACGGCGGATCGCGTAAAGACCCTGCCCTTTTCCGAATATTTGAAAGATCTGAAGGCGCCGCTCTCGGTGAATACGGTCCGCTTGTCCGGACTGCGCGGCACTTCCATGGTGGTGATTGACCCCAATGTGGTGTTCGCCTCGCTCGATAATTTCTTTGGCGGCTTTGGGCGCGGTATCGACGGGTTACCCCCGGGGCGGATGTTTACGCCCACCGAGACACGCATCATTAACATTATGCTCGAGGTAATTTTTGCCTCGATTCACGAGGCCTGGTCTCCGATTATGGAGATCAACTGTGAGCACGTTGGCTCAGAGATCAACCCAGCGTTTGTCCAGATTGTCGACGAAAACGATCTGGTCATCGTGTGTCATCTCGAAGTGGAATTATCCGGCAAGGAACGAGGCGCAATTGATGTGGTTTACCCCTTCGCCACCTTGAAGCCCATCAGAGATGTGTTGCGGGGTCGCGTTCAGGATTCCGAGGACCCCTCCGTCGATCATGATGTGTGGGCGCGTGAATTGGCGGGTGCTGCGTCAGACGCCGAACTGGAACATCGTGTTATTTTAGGTGAAATTGAGCTCACCCTCGGCGACTTCAATAACATGCAGCCTGGCGAGGTGCTGGACCTACGTAAGTTTGATATGGCCCGCGTGCTGGTGGATGACATACCGCTTTTTGATGCAGAAGTGGGTACCGCCAACGGCTATGCTGCCGCGCGTTTGTTGCAATCGGTGGAGTTGGCAGAGTAGCGCGGACAGTGCCCCCTGGAGTGTGCCAGGAGGATAGCGCTACTCAAATAAACTGCCTCAGGAGAGTTAGGAGAGACAGATGAGTGATGAAGAGGAAGTAGCTGACGTTTCCCTCGAGCAACTTGCCGAGGACTCACCTCAGGCCAAGGGCTTTGATGCGATGGTCAGCGCGGACGTCCTTCAAAGCGTTCCCGTGACTCTCTCGGTTGAAGTGGGCAGAACACGCTTGAAGATTCGTGATCTTTTGAGACTCAAGCAGGGAAGCGTCATTGAACTGGAGCGCAACGCGGGTGAACCGCTGGATCTCCTCGTTAATAATACGGTGGTTGCGCAGGGCGAAGTGGTCCTGGTGAACGACCGTTATGGCGTCCGTCTGACACGAATCTTGCCCTCCGAAGACCGCGTCGAAAAACTCTAACCGCTGGATTTTACTGTGGCCGAAGAGCTGAGCTGGGTCCGCTGGGTAACGGCGCTATTTGTCGTTGCTGTTGCCATGGCCGTCAGTTTTATTGCCCTTCGCCGCGTTCAGGGTTCGCATAAAAGCTGGTTGCCCATCAGAATTACGGGTCGTGTACGTTTGAATCGTTCTGCCGAGCTCATGCTGGTGGAAGTGGAGAATGAACGGTTCTTAATTGGCGCGACACCCGCTAATATCAGCACTATTGCAAAGCTCTCGGATGAGGCAGGCGCAGGGCAACCTCATGCCGACAAAGCGTCCGAGCGCTCGCTGCAGAACATCCCGACTTGACTGAATCCTGCCGCGGGGGTGGGGTCAGACACCGGGCCCATCGACGGGGGGATTATGTTCAGATACCTGGTGTTGGCGCTCATGCTGTTTGCGGCCAGAGACGCCTCGGCCCAGGCGGCCATCCCGATTATCAGTGCCATTCAGGGCCAGAGCGGAGAAACCGAGTACTCGGTGACCCTTCAGCTGCTCGGTCTGATGACCGTACTCACGCTATTACCGTCGATTTTGTTGATGATGACCAGCTTTACCCGCGTCATTATCGTTTTGTCTCTGTTGCGACAGGCCATGGGGACGGCGCAAACGCCACCCAACCAGATTTTGCTGGGCATCGCCTTATTTCTCACCATCTTTATCATGGCGCCGGTATTCACCCAGGTCTACGACGATGCCATCGCCCCCTACAGTAACGACGAAATAGGTCTTGAGGCGGCGATTGAGGCGGCGCAGATCCCGATGAAGGATTTCATGCTGCGTCAGACCCGGGAAAAGGACCTGCAGACCTTTGTCAGCATTTCTGACAACCCGGATATTGCGGCACCCATGGATACCCCCCTCACCGTGTTGGTGCCGGCGTTTATCACTTCCGAGTTGAAGAGCGCTTTTACCATTGGGTTTATGCTTTACATCCCCTTCATCATTATCGACATGGTTGTAGCCAGCGTGCTCATGTCGATGGGTATGATGATGCTCTCCCCTATGATCATTTCCCTGCCCTTTAAGCTATTGCTTTTTGTCATGGTAGACGGCTGGATGCTACTGATGACCTCGCTGACCGGCAGCTACGTTTAGAGGTTCATATGGAGACAACAGAAGTCATCAGCATTGGCAGGGAGGCGATCTGGACGGTCGTTTATGTGGCCGGTCCCGTGCTCCTGATTGCCCTATCGGTTGGCCTGATCATCGGTGTTTTTCAGGCGGCGACCTCGATTCAGGAGATGACCCTCAGTTTTATTCCCAAGCTGGCCGCATTGGTCGCAGCGCTTTTAATCTTCGGTGATTATCAGCTGACGATCTTGTCCGATATGTTCATCACTATCTTCGATATGATTCCCCAAGTCTTCACGCGATGAATCTCATCCTTGATGACGTGGTGCAAATACTGGCCACCGGGCTGATTCCCCTCCTCAGAATTTCGGCGCTGCTACTTGCTGCACCCCTGGTTTCCCTCAGGGTGGTTTCGGTACGGATCCGGGTTGCCATCGCGTTGGTGCTCACCATCTTTATCTACCCCACGCTCGACTTGCCCATCATCGATCCCGTGAGCGCCGAGGGCCTGTTGCTGATTACGCGTGAGCTCTTGGTGGGTTTGCTGTTTGCCGTGGTGCTGCAGGTGGTTAATGCAGCACTCGTAGTGGCAGGACAAACGTTGTCAATGAGTATGGGGCTGGGGATGGCGCAAACGGTTGATCCGAATATTGGCAGGGTCCCCGTGCTCGCGTCCTTTCTCGTTGTGATGTCCACGCTGATTTTTCTGTCGATTGGCGGCCATTTGATTCTCATCCAGCTCATTCTGATGAGCTTCGAAGTTATGCCCATTGGCAGCGAGATCAACTTTACCGAAACGCTGGCGAATTTTATTGAATGGACCGCCATGGTTTTCTTGGGTGGCATACTGATCGCGCTGCCTATCATGCTGACCATGATGCTGGTCAACTTGTGTATCGGTATCGTGACCCGCGCCGCACCCGCACTCAATATTTTTGCCGTGGGTTTTCCCGCAATGACCCTGGCGGGGATGGTGCTGTTTTTGGTCTACCTCGTGAATATTGGTCACCGCATCGAGTGGCTTTGGCTTGAAGCCTTTTCAATGGCGCAGAACATGTGGGTGGTGCCCTGATGGCGGATCAGCAGGACGACAGTCAGGATAAAACAGACGAGCCCACCGCCCGGCGTCTGAGCAAAGCCAGAGAAGAGGGCCAAATCGCCCGCTCCACTGAAATTACGATTGCCGCCTCGGTGATCAGTGTGGCGATTTATATCTATTTGTTCGGCAGTGCGCTGTTGGGGAACGTGGCCAATATCTTCGCCCAGGGTTTGGTGTTCGATTCGATGGCGGTACTGGAGCCGCAAGTTGCCTTGGGGCGACTGGGTGATGCTGCCGTCGAGGCGCTCCTGTCGATAACACCGATTTTAATTTTGACGGCGGTGGTGGTGTTGGCCTGCTCAGGCTTGATTGGCGGATACAACTTCAGCTGGAAATCTTTACAGCCCAAGGCGTCCAAATTTAACCCTATTGCCGGTTTGAAACGGATGTTTGGGCTGCAGGCGCTGGTTAACCTCGCCAAGTCCCTTGCAAAATTTTTCCTCGTGGGGGGGGTGACCTACTTTTTGATTGACGCGTCAATTACGGAGTTTGCAGAGATCTCGCTCATGGCCCTGGAGCCCGGGTTGACTGCCTCGGCGGCGATACTGACCACCGCGTTTCTGGTTGCCTCATGCACACTGATTATTATTGCTTTGATCGACGCACCCTACCAGTTATACCAGCACAACGAGAAAATGAAGATGTCTTTGAAAGAGGTCAAAGACGAGCGCAAAGACACCGAAGGTTCCCCCGAGGTCAAGCAGCGTATCCGCCAGAAGCAGCGAGAGGTTTCGGCGGCGCGGATGCTGGAGGCCATCGCAGAGGCCGACGTGGTCATTACCAACCCCGAGCATTTTGCGGTGGCGTTGGCCTACGACCCCTCTTCCGATGATCCGCCCAAAGTGGTGGCCAAGGGCACCGATTACATTGCGGAGCGAATCCGCGAGCGGGCCAGCGAAGAAGGCGTGCCGTTATTCCAATCACCTATTCTGGCCCGAGCCCTGTTTTTCACCACGGAGCTCGATGCCTTTATTCCCGAGCCCCTGTTTGAGGCCGTGGCTCAGGTAATTGCCTACATCTTTAATATCAACAGTATTAATCGCTCGAATATGACGCAATCCAAGCCAATTCCGCGGGTGCCGGATGATATGATTTTCGACTCAGACGGCCGCCAATCTCAGGTCTATGATGATCGATAAGCCAGTGGTCTGATCCAGGATAACTTGTGTGAGAGTAGGCTAATTGGTGAGAACAGATTCAGTGGATGACCCAGAACTCCATTCCCTTCCTCACCCCGACGACGAGGGTGTTCTTGCGGCGGCGCGCGGCGCGCTCATCGGGGGCGCTTCGAACGTTTTTATCGTCGGCGAGGAGGAGTTTCACATCGATGCCTGTTTTTTGGCCTTATACCGCCAATTAAAGCGTGAACCGGGTTTACAACTGCATCGCATGATGTCTCCCAAGGTCGACGATATCGTCGAGCTGTTCAATACCGTCTTGGCTGATCTCACCATTGATGACGCGCGCAATCATCAGGGCCAGGAGCGACACATCATCGTGATGCCAGACTTTGGCCCCAATGCGGGGAAGGAATGGATGGCCTGTGAATCACTGGTTAACACGTTTCCCGGCGCCAACGTTGGTCTGCTGGCGTTCTCGACCATCGACAATCACGACGTTTCGGCTTTGCAGCAGCTCTCCCTCAAGGCGCGCAACAAGCTAATGCGCCTCTCCACAATGGATCGCGAAACCATGGAGCGTTACCTGACTGAATGCCATGGGCGCGGTGTGCTCACCGATTTACTGCCCGCATTGGCAGACTCGGTCTGGCGTGAACTGGCGGTGGAGATTTTAGGTCTGACAACGAGCGACTCACCCAGGCAAAGCGTGTCGGATTACGATGACCTGATGTCACAACCGCCGGACGAGGGGCCCGAAAAAGCGCCAGCACCCGAGATCCCCAAGGAAACAGCGGAGGAGTCGGCGCCTGTTCCACGGGCACCCTGGGTCAATTGGGGTGCCTTATTGGCTCGGGTGATGTCGCTGTTGACCGCCAGTATTATTGCCTTGGTCGCCTTTTCCTTGGTGATTGCAGTGGCTGGCGCGCTGCATCCACCCATATGGAATAGCACAGAGGCACTGATTGCCCCCTGGATCGACGAGATCATGCTGCGGCTTGATCGTCTGTTGCAGTACCTGCCGCACTAAAATTTTTGCAAAAAACGCCGATATTTCACCCGATAGGGAGAAAGTCATCATGGTAGACGAAGAAAACCCCGGCGCAGATGATGATCTGACGCTTCCCACGGAGCGCAGTACTAATAACGGCGGGTCCATTCCGCCCAGTCCGGCGGGTGAGGCCGTGGCGCAGCTCAATGCGGACACCCACACCCGATTGGAGCGGGCGCTAGACTCTGCAAGTCAGGCTAATCAAAAGATGGAGTTTTACGCGAAGCGTCTTGCCGGCGGTGCCGCGGTGGTCGTCTTTTTGTGTGCGGTATTACTGATGGTGGCCGGTGGCCGGTTATCCGGGCAGGTAGAAGCTTTGCAGGCGGCTACCTTATCGATTACCAAGCGCGTAGTGAATATGAACTCTGCTTTGGACCGCATGGTTGTGCTGGAGCAGAAGCTTGCTCTGTTGGATGAAGGCCATGCCCAATTGGTTGAGGCCGTTGGACAAGTTGATGCCGATGGCAAAACCCTCGCGGAGCGAATAGAGGTGTCGATGTCGGGCGTACAGTCCACCGTGACCGATACCAGCGAAGTGACGCGCAGTGGCGTAGAGTCCAGCCGCGCCATGGTGGCGCAGCTCGATCGACAAGCCGAGCAATTGACGTCAATGAGCCAGCGAATCTCTCAGCTCGAATCCGGGCTCAGAGATGTCGCGGCACTCAAGCGCGAGGTGGCCACGCTCATTGAGATCGAGCGGGATAACCTGACAGAGCTTTTTGAAGCGCAGTTGGCGTTGCAACAGGCGCAACTGAGCAGCGAGGGGATGGACGCTGAGGAGGTGTTGGTTCCCGAAAAAACCTATCCTGATGGGGCGATCGTCTTTCCTTTACCCGCGTCACGCCAGTAACAGGGTCTTAGACTCAGGAAGTTTCCGTTAACTCTCGGCTTTCCGACGCCTCCGCAGGTGCGGTGGCGATATCGCGCATGGCGCTGTCGACGAATGACGAGCCGGCATCGATTCCCATAGACACCGCGTCGATCGTTTCTCTGATGGCAGCGGCAAGTGAAGCGCGCTGCTGACTGTCCTCACTGGCACCGAGTTCCTGGCCGAGCGAGTAAAGGCGGTTCGCTTGAGAGGACGGCAGGTAAGATTCGAATTCACCCCGTAGCATTTTGATTTTCAGGGGGTTAGACGGGGGTTCATTGACCCCGGCTGCGCCGTGTTCCATTCCTGTTTTGATAATCGAGCGAATATGTAGTTCAAGGAGCGCTAAAAAGCGTTCGCGATCACCCGCGATCTGATACTGGTCCTCCCCGCCATTGGCCATGGCCACCCATTCGTCCCAAAGCCCTCGCCCGCTAAGGCCCCCGAATACTTTTTGCGCTTCCGCCTCGGTTTTTTTTTCGGCGGGCGCCGAGGCGAGATTCGAAAAGGCTCTGGCCTCGAGATCATTGACCCGACTGATCAGGTAAATAATCAGCACCAGAAGAACAATACCCAGAAGCAGCGAGATCGCGATAACTGTATTTTCAAGAGACATGACTATGGGTTCCCCCAGTGATGACGCGCTTCACCCGAGCTAATCTTCATCCTCTGATGAGTCGCCCTCTCTCAGCAGGCCCAGTAACTGTATGGTCTGCGTTGTTTGCAAGTCTTCCACCACACACTCGGCAATTTTGTCCGCTTTTTGTAAAGCCTCGTGAGCGCTGACTTCTTGAATTTGGTAATCGGCTCCTAGGTTAAACATTTGATTGGCGAGTTCCTCGGGAACCCAGGACACCACGGAACCGGAAACGCCCTGTAACTGGTTATAGCCCTCGTGGGTAATTCGCGGCGGCAGTTCGTTACCCGCCTTCAGTGCCTCCGCCAGCTCCAGTTGGCGCTTTTCTTCAGCTTTGGCACCCTGAACAAAAATTTTATCCAGATTGAGACGTGCTCTCTGGGCAATGCGTGCCGAAAATACGCGGTGCAGGCGGTCCTCTTGATCAAGTGCACCGCACTTCAGGTAATCCGCCTTTGCGTCTGCTTTTACGCGTTCGAGTTTTGATTTTTTTCCAAACATGTTCCTGCCAGTGCTCTAGAACGCGACGCGCTCTCGCAACTTCCCCACGACTTTGGTGAGTATCTGACTCA